>NZ_WAAS01000004.1:0-76019 GCF_008806585.1 Micromonospora sp. AMSO12t | reverse complement strand
GGCTACCAACTCCGCATCGACACCGAAACCATCGACCTCTACCGCTTCCGCAGACTCGTCCGCGAAGGCCGCCACGCCACCACCACCAACAACCCCACCCGCGCCGCCCAACTCCTCACCGAAGCACTCACCCTCTGGCGCGGACGCGCCCTCGCCGACCTCGTCGAAACCGGCACCTGCTGGTCAGAACTCGCCGCCATCGAAGACGAACGACTCTCCGCACTCGAAGACCGCCTCGACGCCGAACTCGCCTGCGGCCGACACCGCGAAATCACCCCCGAACTCGAAATCCTCACCGCCACCGAACCCATGCGCGAACGCCTCTGCCACCAATTCATGCTCGCCCTCTACCGCAGCGGCCGCCAAGTCGACGCCCTCCGCGTCTACCGACGCACCCGCGAAGCCCTCGTCGACGGCCTCGGCCTCGAACCCGGCCGCAGCCTCCAAGAACTCCAACAACGCATCCTCGAACACGACGCCAAAATCCAAATCCCCGCACTCACCCACTAACCCACCGATCCACTCCGCACCAGCCACGATCGCCTCCACGATTACCCGAGGGTGGACCGTCTGCGGGCAACATCAGGAGCGCGCGGTCCGTGACGCCTGGCGCACCGGAGGCCGACGGCGATTCCTGCTCAGACCACAGCGAGGACGACATGGCGAACAAGTGCCCGGCGCACGGGCATCAGATGGTGATGGACGACGACTACTTCGCTAGCCCGTACGCGGCGTACGAGGTCTACGCGTCACTGCACGAAAAGGGTGCCGTGCACCGCACCTGCCTGCCCGACCACGGCCCCGTGTGGCTGGTGACCGGCCACGCCGAGGTCTACTCCGCGCTCCGCGACCGGCGCCTCGCGCGGCCCCGCGAGTACAGCAACGGGGACTTCACCAGCAAGCGCTTCCCGGAGGGCGAGGCGACCGGGACGATCGTCACCCTCGACCCGCCGGAGCACACCCGGCTCAAGAAGATGATCAACTTCACCTTCCTGCCCCGCAACCTGGAGACCTTCCGCCCCCGGGTGCACCAGCTGGTCAAGGCCCGGCTGGACGCGATCGAGGCGGCCGGCGGCGGCGACCTGGTCGAGGACTACGCGGCCATCCTGCCGATCACGATCGTCTGCGACGTGCTCGGCATCCGCGAGGAGTACCGCAAGGACCTGAAGCACTGGGCGGACCTGGTGTTCAGCGGCGACAACGAGACCAACGCGATGGTCCGCACGAAGATGTCGCACTTCATGAACATGGTCCGCGAGGAGAAGACGAAGGAGCCCGGCGAGGACCTCTTCTCGTACTGGATCCACGCCAAGAACGCCGACGGCGAGCCCGAACTCAACGTCTACCAGGTGATGGCCCTGGCCCTGCTGACGATGCTGGGCGGGTACGACACCACCGCGGGCATGATCGGCCGGGGCGCGCTGGCGCTGCTCGACAGCCCGGAGACGCTGGAGCGGCTCCGCAAGGACCCGGACCTGTTCGACGTGGCCGTCGAGGAGCTGCTGCGCCGCAACGGCTCCGTGCACCACGGCTTCCGCCGCTTCGCCACGGAGGACCTGGAGATCGACGGCACGAAGATCGCCAAGGGCGAGACGGTGCTGCTGCACCTGACCGCGGCGGGCAACGACCCGAAGCGGTTCCCCGATCCGCAGGTGCTCGACATCGACCGCGAGGACAAGGGGCACGTGGCGTTCGGCGGCGGCCCGCACTTCTGCTCGGGTTCGGAGCTGGCCCGGATGGAGACGACCATCGCCCTCCGGGAGCTGTTCACCCGTTTCCCGAACATCAAGCTCGCCGCGCCCCGGGAGTCGCTGAAGGTCCGGCGTACGCCGCTGGTGCCGGCACTGATCTCCCTCCCGGTCACGGTCTGAGCGCTACGGAGGACGCGGTCCGCCGGCCACCCGCGAGGTGGCCGGCGGACCGCGTCGTGTCGGCCCGGGCCGCCCGGTGAACTGCGTGGGCCCGGCCGCAGCGGAACGAAGAAAGGCCGCCTACGGCGGCCTGTGCGGGTGTCGGCCCGCCGGGCGTGGTCGCACCCGGCGGGCCCTGCCCTCATCGCTTCGGGGCGATCGGCGTCCCGTCCTGCGCGTCGATCACCGAGATGGCCTCCACGGGGCAGAACTCGGCGGCCTCGATCACCTGGTCGGACGGCGCCACCACGTCGGCCAGCGGCCGGGAGACGGGGTCCATCGCGAAGTGGTCCGGCGCGCTGCCCACGCAGAAGCCCGAGCTGATGCAGCGTTTCGACTCCACCACCAACCGCCACCCGGCCTGGTCGCCGGCTTCGTTCGCGCTCACCACTGCTCCTCTCGTCGTGCGTGCACTGTGTCGGATTCCCGGGTCGCGCGTGGCGGCCCGCCCGGTCGCGGCGCGAGCCGGCCCACGTCAGCTCACCACCGAGTACTTCTGCCAGCCGGTCGCGACGACCTCCGGTGCGGACAGCGTCGCGAACGGCCGGTCCGGGTCGAACGTGCCGTTGTGCAGGTGGACGACGAGGGTGCCGTCGGGGCGCAGACCCAGCACGTCCGGGCGGCCGTCGAGGTCGATGTCGGTCACGGTGATGATCTCGTACTCCTGCCAGCCGTGGGCGAGCGTGAACCACCGGCCCTCGCCGCGCCACCACGGGCCCTCCCCGGAGGTGTCGTGCGCGAACTCGTACAGGTCGAGGTCGCCGTTCGCCCGCCGGACCAGCAGGTCGGCCCGGCCGGTGCCGGTGAAGTCGGCCATCGCCAGCGGAAAGTCGTCGACGTCGACGGTCACCAGGCGGTGCGCGGTGCGGTCGTACGTCTCGTTCTGCGTGACCTGGCGCTTGTTGAAGAACGCGTCGACGTGGCCCGCGTTCTGCTCGCGGCCGAACATGTCGTCACAGCCGTCCAGGTCCAGGTCCGCGATGCCGAGGGTCTCCCACTTCTTGTCGTCCCGGGCGCCGGAGATGCGGATCGGATCGCCGAGGGTGTCGAGACCGTTCAGCCCGCCCCTGTTGGGATAGAGGAAGATCCCGTGGGTCTCGTTCATGTGCGTCATGCTGATGCCGATGACGTCGGCGCGGCCGTTGCCGTTGACGTCGATGGGGCGGACCAGCCCGTGGTTCCGGTTCGGGTGGAAGCCGGTGCTGATCAGCTCCGGCTCGCCGAAGGTCTCGGCACCCCGGAAGCTGCCGCTGTGCGGGAAGACCAGCAGTTCGCCCGTGACGTCGTCACGGACCATGATGTCCATCCTCCCGTCCCCGTTGAACGAACGGCAGTGACCATTCCCGCTCATGCGTGCCACAAATAACCTCCACGTACGCCCCGAAATACGACAGTCCGACCGTTCCGACCGGGAATCGAGAAACGGCGGGAATCAGCGGAACCTGACGTGCGAACGGTTCAGCTCGCCCACCGAGGAGACCCCGAGCAGCTTCATGGTGACCTCGATCTCCCGGCTCAGGATCTCCATGGCCCGTACGACGCCGCGCCGGCCGCCGGCCATCAGGCCGTACTGGTAGGCCCGGCCGACCACGGCGGCGGTGGCGCCCAGGGCGATCGCCGCCACGATGTCGGCGCCCGAGGTGATGCCGGTGTCGACGAGCACCTCGACCCGGTCGCCCACCTCGTCCACCACGTCGGGCAGCAGCTCGACGGGCACCGGGGCCCGGTCGAGCTTGCGTCCGCCGTGCGTGGACAGCCACACCCCGTCGACCCCGACGTCGGCGACCCGCCTGGCGTCGGCGACGCTCTGCACGCCCTTGGCGACGAGCTTGCCCGACCAGGCGCCGCGCAGCCACTCGACGTCGTCGATGGACAGCCGCGGGTTGAACACCCGCTTGATCATGTCGGACGCGGAGCCGCCGGTGGCCTTGAGCACCTGCGGGGACGGGGTGCCGGCCCGCCACTGCCGCATCCACCAGCCCGGGTGCAGGAACGCCTCGGCGATGGTGCCGACGCTCATCGACGGCGGGATGGTCAGGCCGTTACGGATGTCGCGGCGGCGCGGCACGGAGATCGGCGTGTCCAGCGTCAGCAGGATGGTGTCGAACTTCGCCTCCTCGGCGAGCGCGATCAGTTCCTTGACCATCGCCCGGTCCTCGGCGAAGTAGAGCTGGAACCAGTGCCGGCCCTCGGGCGCGGCGGCGGCGACGTCCGCCAGCGACGTGGTCGCGAGGGTGGAGACCGAGTACGGGATGCCGAACTGCTGCGCCACCGACGCGACCGCCGGCTCGCCCTCGGCGTGCATCACCCGGTTGAAGCCGACCGGCGCCAGGGCGAACGGCAGCTTCTGCCGCTTGCCGAGCACCGTCCGGCTGGTGTCCAGGTTGGACACGTCGCGCAGCACCGACGGCTGGAACTCGATGTTGGCGAACGTCTCCCGGGCGCGGCTGAGGCTGCGCTCGCTGTCCGCCGCCCCGTCGCAGTAGTCGAACACCATGCGGGGCACCGCCCGGCGGGCCACGTCGCGCAGGTCGGCGATGCCCGCCGCGCGCAGCAGCCGGCGTTCCGTCGGGTTCCACGCCACCTTGGGGGGCTTGATCAGCGTGCTCATCCGAGCGGACTTGCTCATGAGGGCTTCCTTCCGTGAGGGGGGTGACGAAGGTCCGCTCCTCGTCGTGGGGCTCTGCTACGCGACGAGGGCCCGCTGGGCGAGCAGTTCCTCGACCACCTCGGCAGGCGTCGGGTGGTCGTAGACGAGCGCGGCGGTCAGCTCCAGCCCGGTGAGGGCCTCGAGCCGGCGCCGCAGTTCCACGGCGGTGAGGGAGGAGAAACCGATGTCGAGGAACTCCTGGTTCTCGTCGACCGTGGCGGCCGACGGCAGACCGAGCGTGTACGCGGTCTGGGCCCGTACCACGTGGGACAGCACCGCGCGGGTCTCGGCCTCGTCGGCGCCGTCGAGCAACCGGCGCAACGCGTCGGGGCTGTCGGCGTCCAGCGTGTCCTCGGCGGCCTCGGTGACGTGGCGCATCGCGTCCGGCAGGTCCCGCAGCAGCGGGCTCGGCCGGTACCGGGTGTAGTCGGGTACGAACGAGGGCCAGTCCACGGCGGCGGCGACCCGCCCGACCGCGCCCGTGCCCACCGCCGCGCCGAACTGCTCGGCGGTGACGTCCGGGCCGACCGCGATCGACACCGCCCCGTCGCGCTGCTGGGCGATCGCGTCGAACACGGCCGCCGTCCCGGCGGCGCCGGCGACACCGAACATCTCGTCGGCCGTGTGCACGAGCACGAGCCGCTCGGCCCGGGCGGCGAGGGCGGTCGCGACGGGGTCGTCGGCGTCGCTGGTGACGACCACCGTGTCGGCGTCCTCCGTGGTGACCGTCACGCCCGCCGCCTCCAGCAGGTCGGCGATCCGGTCCGCCAGCGGCCCGCCGTGCAGCGCGACCGGGCCCGCCGGCCGCCACGGCTCACCGGTCGGCGCGGGGGCCGCGACGAGCCGGCGGGCGAAGACGCCCGCCGAGCGCAGCGCCACCTGGTCCTCACCGGCACCCCTGGTGAGCACCCGGCACAGGGCGGTCAGCGTCCGGTCGTCGAGCGTCTCCGGCAGGTCGACGACCCCGCCCCAGGCTCGGGGCGTGGCGAGGGCGGTGGACCGGCCGAAGCCGTACGCCGCCGCCCCGTCCAGGTCGGTGATCCGCTCGGTGGGGGTGACCGCGGCCGCGCCCCGGGTCAGGCACCACACGGGAGCCTCCACGCGGGACTCGTCGAGGGCCCGCAGCAGCCCGGCGGGGGTGGGGCCGGCGGACGTCGTCAGCACCCCCGCGGCCACGTGTTCGGGCACCAGGTCGAGCAGCTCGTCCGCCGTGCCGTCGCGGTACACGCGCACGTCGGCGCCGTGCCGGGCCATCGCCTCGGCGATCCGGTCGGCGTCCGCCGGCACCAGCCACACGCCGCGCAGCGCGGGCACCGGCAGCTCCGTGACCGGGGACCACCGCAGCTGGTAGCCGGGCGCGGGCCCGCGTCGCCACGACGACAGCGCCACCGCCACGTCCTTCAGGGTCGCGGTGTCGTCCAGGCCCAGCAGCGCGCCCAGGTCGTCGCGTTCGACCGCGGCCCAGAAGTCGTCGCCAGGCGCGGCGGCGGCGGGCGGGTCCGGCCACAGGCGGGTGCGCTGGAAGGCGTACGTGGGCAGGGCGACCGGGCGCGCGCCGGCGAAGAAGGCCGGCCAGTCGACGGGTACGCCGCGGTTGTGCAGGCGGGCGAGCGCCTCGGTCGCCACCTGCGGCCCGTCCCGGTCGGCGCGCTGGGCGGGCACGAACTCGCCGTCGGCCACGCACTCCCGGCCGAGCGCGGTGAGCACCGCGTCCGGGCCCAGTTCGAGGAAGGTGCGTACGCCGCGTGCCGCCAGCGCCTCGACGGCCGCGGCGAACCGGACCGTCGCCCGTACCTGACGCACCCAGTACTCGGGGGTCAGCTCGGCGGGTTCACCGGTGACCGTGGAGAGCACCGGGATCGTCGGCGGGTGGTGGGTGACGGACCCGGCCACCGCGCGGAACTCGTCGAGCATGGGCTCCATCAGCGGCGAGTGGAACGCGTGCGACACGGTGAGCCGCTTGGTCTTGCGACCGCTGGCGGCCAGTTTCTCGGCGACCGCCAGGGTGGCGGCCTCCTCGCCGGAGAGCACGACCGAGGTGGGGCCGTTGACGGCGGCGATCGCCACGGCGTCGGAGAGCAGCGGGACGACCTCGTCCTCGGTGGCACGTACGGCCACCAT
This sequence comes from Micromonospora sp. AMSO12t, assembly GCF_008806585.1. Classification (NCBI taxonomy): domain Bacteria; kingdom Bacillati; phylum Actinomycetota; class Actinomycetes; order Micromonosporales; family Micromonosporaceae; genus Micromonospora; species Micromonospora sp. AMSO12t. The sequence continues at coordinate 69,338 of NZ_WAAS01000004.1, read as the reverse complement.
CGCGCCGCCGGTGGGCAGCGCCTGCATCAGCCGGCCGCGGGCGGCCACCAGCCGGGCGGCGTCCGGCAGGGTGAGGACCCCCGCCACGTGCGCCGCCGCCAGCTCGCCGATCGAGTGCCCCGCCACGAAGTCCGGCCGCACCCCCCACGACTCGAACAACCGGAACAGCGCCACCTCCACCGCGAACAACGCCGGCTGCGCCCACCCCGTCTGATGCACCTCCTCGGAGCCCAACACCTCCCGCAACGGCCGCTCCAGGTGCCGGTCCAGTTCCGCACACACCTCGTCGAACGCCGCCGCGAACACCGGGAAGCCCATCAGCTCCCCCGCCATCGCGATCCGCTGCGACCCCTGCCCGGTGAAGAGCACGGCGGTCGCCCCGGCGGTGTCGGCGACCCCGCCGACCACCCCGGGGGCGTTCTCGCCACGGGCCAGCGCGGCCAGTCCGGCGCGCAGCTCGGCCAGGTCCCGGCCGAGCACGACCGCCCGGTGCCGCAGGGCGGTACGGGTGGTGGCGAGCGAGAAGCCGGCGTCCACGGCGGACGCCGCGTCGGTGAGGTGGGCGGCGAGCCGGGCCGCCTGGTCGCGCAGCGCGGCCTGGTCCCGGCCGGACACCACCAGGGGCACCACCGGCACCTCGGCCGTCGAGTCCACCACCACGGGCTCGGGCGCCTGCTCGATGATCGCGTGCGCGTTGGTGCCGGAGATGCCGAACGAGGAGACGCCGGCGCGGCGGGGGCGTCCCGTCTCCGGCCAGGGCACCGCCGCCGTCAGCAGTTGGACGGCCCCGTCCGCCCAGTCCACGTGCGGCGACGGGGCGTCGACGTGCAGCGTCGGCGGCAGCAGGCCGTGCCGGATCGCCTCCACCATCTTGATCACCCCGGCGACGCCGGCGGCGGCCTGGGTGTGCCCGATGTTCGACTTGATCGAGCCGACCCAGAGCGGGTGCTCGCCCCGGTCGCGGCCGTACGTCGCGATGAGGGAGCGGGCCTCGATCGGGTCGCCGAGGGTGGTGCCGGTGCCGTGCGCCTCGACGGCGTCCACGTCGGCCGGTCGCAGCCCCGCGTCGGCGAGCGCCTGGTTGACCAGGCGCTGCTGGGACGGCCCGTTGGGCGCGGTCATGCCGTTGCTCGCGCCGTCCTGGTTGACGGCGGTGCTGCGCACGACGGCGAGCACCGGGTGGCCGTTGCGGCGCGCGTCGGAGAGCCGTTCGAGCACCAGCACCCCGACGCCCTCACCCCAGCCGGTGCCGTCGGCGCCGGCCGCGAAGGACTTGCACCGGCCGTCCGGCGCGAGGGCCCGCTGGCGGCTGAAGTCGATGAACGCGTTGGGCGTCGCGAGCACGGTCACGCCACCGGCCAGGGCGAGGGAGCACTCGCCCCGGCGCAGCGACTGGGCGGCCAGGTGCAGGGTGACCAGCGAGGACGAGCACGCCGTGTCGACGGTGACCGCCGGCCCCTCCAGCCCCAGCGCGTACGACACCCGGCCGGAGACCACACCGCCGGCGACGCCGGTGCCGATGAAGCCGTCGAGCTCGGGAGGCAGGTGCTGAAGGTGCGCGGTGTAGTCGTGGTACATCAGGCCGGCGAACACCCCGGTGCGACTGCCGCGCAGGGTGGTGGGATCGATGCCGGCGCGCTCGACGGCCTCCCACGAGGTCTCCAGGAACAGCCGCTGCTGCGGGTCCATGGCCAGGGCCTCGCGGCGGGAGATGCCGAAGAACTCGGCGTCGAACCAGGCCGCGTCGTACAGGAAGGCGCCCTCCCCGCAGTAGGTGCGGCCGGGCTTGTCCGGGTCCGGGTCGACGAGGTTGTCGATGTCCCAGCCCCGGTCGGTCGGGAAGCCGGCCACCGCGTCGACGCCCCCCGCGACCAGGTCCCACAGCTTCTCCGGGGAGGTGGCGCCGCCGGGGAACCGGCAGCCCATGCCGACGATCGCGATGGGGTCGTCGGTGCCGTCGGTGGCGGCCACGACCACGGCTGCGGCCGACCCTCCGGCGAAGAGTTCCGCGTCCAGGTGCTCGGCCAGCGTGGTGGGGTTCGGGTAGTCGAAGACCAGCGTGACGGGCAGCCGCAGGCCGACGACCGCGTTGAGTCGGTTGCGGAACTCGACGGCGGTGAGCGAGTCGAAGCCCAGCTCCTTGAACGCCTTCGTCGCGCCCACCGCCTCGACGCCGCCGTGCCCGAGCACGACCGCGACCTGCGTACGGACGATGTCGACCAGCTCCTTGCGGCGCTCGGCCGCGCCGCGACCGGCGAGGGTCGCGACCAGGTCGGAGGCCGCCGCGGCGTCGGCGGAGACCTGGCGTCGCGCCGGGGTGCGGACCAGGCCGCGCAGCACCGGGGGCAGCACGCCGCCGGTCGCCTGCTCCCGCAGGGCGGCGAGGTCCAGGTGGATCGGCACGAGGGCGGCCTCGGGCGCGCCGAGCGCCTCGTCGAAGAGCGCGAGCCCGTCCTCGGTGGAGAGGGGCCGCACGCCGGAGCGCCGCATCCGGGCGAGGTCGGCGTCGTCGAGCGCGCCGGTGAGGCCGGTGCGCTCCGCCCACATGCCCCACGCCAGCGCCACCGCGGGCAGGCCCCGGGCGCGCCGGTACGCGGCGAACGCGTCGACGAAGGCGTTGGCCGCCGCGTAGTTGCCCTGACCGGGGCCGCCGAGGACGCCCGCGGCGGAGGAGAAGACGACGAAGGCGCCCACGTCGCCGGCCAGCTCGTGCAGGTTGACGAGCGCGTCGACCTTGGGGCGCAGCGCGGTGGCGACCCGCTCCGGCGTGAGCGACGGGATCATCCCGTCGTCCAGGACCCCGGCCGTGTGCACGACCGCCGTGGGCGGGTGCTCCGCGACGAGCGCGGCCAGCGCCACGCGGTCGGCGGCGTCGCAGGCGGCGACCGTCACGTGCACGCCCTGGGCGGTCAGCTCGTCGTACAGCGTCCGCAGGTCCTCGGTCATGCCGCGACGGCCCGCGAGCACGAGGCGACGGACGCCGTGCCGCGCGACGAGGTGCCGGGCGACGAGGCGGCCGAGCGTGCCCGACGCCCCCGTGACGAGGACCGTGCCGGTGATCTCCGGCGGCGTGCCCGGCTGCCCGGACGCCTTCGCGATGCGGGGTACGAGGACCTCGGTGCCGCGCAGGGCGAGCTGCGGCTCGCCCGAACGCAGCGCCGGCACGAGGTTCGGCGCCCACTGCCCGCCCGCCACGTCGACGAGCACGATCCGGCCGGGGTTCTCGGACGCGGCCGAGCGCAGCAGGCCCCACACGGCGGCGAGCGCCGGCCGGGTCGCGTCGGTGGCCCCCTCGGTCAGCACGACCAGGCGGGCGGCGGCGAACCGGTCGTCGGCAAGCCACTCCTGGACGGCGGCGAGGGCGTGCTCCACCGCCCGGTAGGTGGCCCCGACCAGGTCGTCGCCGTCGGAGGTGACCGGGAGGACCACGAAGTCGGGGACCTCGCCGATCGCGGCGAGGCTGTCGTACGCGGTGGCGCCGGGCAGCTCGCCGCCCACGACCGCCAGCGTGGCCGCGCCGTCGGCCACCGGGACGGGCACCCAGTCGAGCACGTGCATCGCCTGGTGGCGCGGGTTGGTCAGGTCGGCGAGCGCGTTCGCGGGCAGGCGGCGGACGGCCAGCGCGTCGATCGTGGCGACCGGCGCGCCGGCGTGATCGGCGACGGTCACCGCGACGGCGTTCGGGCCCGCCGACCGGATGGTGACCCGGAGCCGGGCGGCGCCGGTGGCGTGCAGGGTCACCCCGTGCCAGGCGAACGGCAGCCAGGGCCCGCCCTCGCCGTCGTCGGCGGTGAACACGCCCAGGCCGAGCGGGTGCAGCGCCGCGTCGAGCACCGCGGGGTGCAGGCCGAAGCCCGCGACCTTCGCCGCCTCGGGGGCGGTGACCTCGGCGAACAGCTCGTCGCCCCGCCGCCACACCGACCCCAGGCCGCCGAAGGCGGGGCCGTACGTCACGTCGAGCGCCGCGAACCGGTCGTACAGCTCGGCGGTGTCCAGGGCCTCGGCGCCCTCGGGCGGCCAGACGCCCGCCGGGGCCGCCGCGCGGTCGTCGGCGCCGGAGGTCCCGGTGCCCAGGGTGCCGGTGGCGTGCCGGGTCCACGGGCCGTCGCCGTCGGGCCGCGAGTGGACGGTCAGCCGCCGGGCGCCGTCCGGGCCGGGCTCGCCGACGCGGAGCTGGACCTGCACCGCGCCCCGCTCCGGCACCACCAGGGGCGCTTCGAGCGTCAGCTCCTCGACCTCGGTGGCGCCCACCTCGTCGCCGGCGCGGACCGCCAGCTCGACGAAGGCCGTGCCGGGCAGGAAGATCCGGCCCGCCACCCGGTGGTCGGCGAGCCACGGGTGCGCCGAGGTCGACAGCCGGCCGGTCAGCAGCACCCCGTCCGCGCCGGCCAGCGACACGGTCGCGCCGAGCAGCGGGTGGCCGGTGGAGCCGAGGCCGAGGCCGGTGGCGTCGACCGGGCCACCCGCCCCACTGGGCCAGTAGGTGCGGCGCTGGAAGGCGTACGTGGGCAGGGCGACCGGTCGGGCCGGGGCGGTGACCAGCGTGGCCCAGTCCGGCTGCACGCCCCGGGTGTGCGCCTGCCCCAGCGACAGCAGGAACCGGCGCAGGCCGCCCTCGTCGCGGCGCAGCGTGCCGACGACCGAGCCGCCGCCTGCCTCGTCGAGCAGGTCCTGCACGGCGGGTACGAGCACCGGGTGCGAGCTGACCTCGACGAAGGAGTCGATGCCGTCGGCGATGACGCCGCGTACGGTCTGCTCGAACTCGACGGTCTGCCGCAGGTTGCGGTACCAGTACTCGGCGACCAGCTCGGCGGTGTCGAGCAGCTCACCGGTGACGGTCGAGTAGAGCGGCACGTCGCCGGTGCGGGGCCGCACGGGGGCGAGGACCCGGAGCAGCTCGTCGCGCATCGACTCGACGTGCGCGGAGTGCGAGGCGTAGTCGACGTCGATGCGCCGCGCGCGGACCTCGTCGCGCTCGCACTCGGCGAGCAGCTCGTCGAGTGCCTCGGGCGCGCCGGAGACGACCACGGTGGACGGCCCGTTCACGGCGGCGACCGACAGCCCGGGCCGCAGGCGCCGGGCGACCTTCGCGACCGGCTCCGACACGGACACCATGCCGCCCCGCCCGGCGAGGTCCACGGCGATCAGCTGGCTGCGCCGGGTCACCACCAGGGCGGCGTCGTCCAGGGTGAGCGCGCCGGCCACGCAGGCGGCGGCGATCTCGCCCTGGGAGTGCCCGACGACGGCGGCGGGCTCGATCCCGTGCGAGCGCCACAGCGCCGCCAGCGAGACCATCATGGCGAACAGCGCGGGCTGGACGACGTCGACCCGGTCCAGGGAGGCGGCGCCCGGGACGCCGCGCAGCACGTCGAGCAGCGACCAGTCGGTGTGCCGGTCCACGGCGGTGGCGCACTCCGCCATCCGGGCGGCGAAGACGGGTGCGGTGTCCAGCAGTTCGGCGGCCATGCCCAGCCACTGCGAGCCCTGGCCGGGGAAGAGGAACGCGGTGCGCTCGCCGGCGTCGGCGAGCCCGGTGACGAGGTTGCGGGCCGCGCCGCCGTCGGCGAGCGCGTCGAGCGCGGCGGACAGCTCGTCCCGGTCCCCGACGAGGACGGCGCGGTGCGGGAGGCGGGCGCGGGTGCCGGCGAGCGCGTACGCGACGTCGTGCGTGCCGAGGTCGTCGCTCAGGCGTTCGCGCAGCCGGACCGCCTGGTCGCGCAGCGCCGCCTCGGTCCGGGCCGACAGCACCCACGTGGCGGGGCCCTCGGCCGGCGGGGCGCTCTGCGGGGCCTCGGCGGCCGGTGGCTCCTCGATCAGCACGTGGGCGTTGGTGCCCGAGATGCCGAACGACGAGACGCCCGCGCGCCGCGGGTTCTCGCCCCGTGGCCACCGCACCGGCTCGCTGAGCAGTTGGACGGCGCCGTCGGACCAGTCCACGTGGTGCGACGGCTTGTCGACGTGCAGGGTGCGGGGCAGCTCCTCGTGCCGCAGCGCCATGACCATCTTGATCACGCCCGCGACGCCGGCGGCGGCCTGGGTGTGCCCGAAGTTCGACTTCACCGAGCCGAGCCAGAGCGGCCGGTCACGTTCCTGGCCGTAGGTGGCGATGAGCGACTGGGCCTCAATCGGGTCGCCCAGCGTGGTGCCCGTGCCGTGCGCCTCCACCGCGTCCACGTCGGCCGTGGTGAGCCCGGCGTTCGCCAGCGCGGCCCGGATGACCCGCTGCTGCGACGGCCCGTTGGGCGCGGTGAGGCCGTTCGACGCGCCGTCCTGGTTGACGGCCGAGCCGCGTACCACCGCCAGGACGCGGTGCCCGTTGCGGCGCGCGTCCGACAGCTTCTCCAGCACGAGTACGCCGACGCCCTCGCCGAACGCGGTGCCGTCCGCCGCCGAGGCGAACGCCTTCACCCGGCCGTCCGGGGCGAGCCCCTTCTGGCTGGAGAACTCGATGAACGTGCCGGGCGTGGAGATGACGCAGGTGCCGCCGGCCAGCGCGAGGTCGCAGTCGCCGCTGCGCAGCGCGTGCGCGGCCACGTGCACCGCCACCAGCGACGACGAGCAGGCCGTGTCCACGGTGACGGCCGGGCCCTCCAGCCCCAGCACGTACGACACCCGGCCGGACACGACGCTGCCCGCGACCCCGGTCATCGTGTAGCCGATCAGCGCGTCCACGTCGCGCTGCATGGCGTTCAGGTACTCGACGCTGTTCGCGCCGACGAACACGCCGGTCCGGCTGCCCCGCAGCGAGTGCGGGTCGATCCCGGCGTGCTCGAACGCCTCCCACGACGTCTCCAGCATCAGCCGCTGCTGCGGGTCCATGGCCAGCGCCTCGCGTGGGCTGATGCCGAAGAAGCCCGCGTCGAAGTCGGTGGCGTCCGGGATGAAGCCGCCCCGCCGCACGTAGCTGGTGCCGGAGCCGCTGTCCGGGTCGAACAGGTCGTCCAGGTCCCAGCCCCGATTGGTGGGGAAGTCGGTGATGCCGTCGCCGCCGGACGACACCAGCTCCCACAGGTCGTCGGCGGAGCGCACGCCGCCGGGGAAGCGGCAGCCGATGCCGACAATGGCGATCGGCTCCCGCTCCGTCGCGGTACGCAGCTTCCGCCGCGTCTCGTGCAGGTCGGCCGTCACGCGCCGGAGGTACTCGACAAGCTGCTCTTCGTTCGCCATCAGTAAGCCCTCCTCAGCGCGTCCGGTTCAGGCGGCGCCGAGTTCGTCGTCGATGAACCGCAACAGCTCGTCGGCGGAGGCGGTCTTCAGCACCAGGCCCACGTCCGGTCCGTCGGGTTCGGCGTCCACGTCGGACCTGCCACGCCAATTCGACATCACGGCGTGCAACCGATCGGTAATCCGTGCCTTGACTGCGTCCTCCAGACCCGCCGCACCGGCCTGGGCGAACGAGCGTTCCAGCCGGTCCAGCTCGGCCAACAGCCCCGCGGCCGGGTCCACCTCGGCCGGGGCCAGCCCGGCCAGCAGGTGGTCGGTGAGCGCCGCGGCGGTCGGGTGGTCGAACACCATGGTGGCGGAGAGCTTCAGGCCGGTGGCCGCCTTCAGCCGGTTGCGGAACTCGACCGCGGTGAGCGAGTCGAAGCCCAGCTCGGTGAACGGCCGGTCGGGGTCCACCGCGCTCGCGCCGGCGTGCCCGAGCACGGCGGCGGCCTGTGCCTTGACGAACTCCAGCGCGGTGTGCCGTCGCTGCGGGCCGCTCTGGCTCGCCAGGTGGTCGCGCAGGGCGCCGGGCGACTGCGTCGCCTGTTCCACCGACCGTCGGGACGGGCCCCGCACCAGGCCACGCAGCAGCGCGGGCAGCAGGCCCGCCCGGCCCAGCTCGCGCAGCGCCGCCGGATCCATCGGCATCGGCACCAGCAGCGGCTCGTCGACCAGCTCCGCCGCGTCGTACAGCGCCATGCCCTGCTCCACCGACAGCTCCAGCAGGCCGACGCGGGCCATCCGGGCGCGGTCGTTGGCGTCGAGGTGCGCGGTCATCCCGCTCGCCTCGCTCCACAGGCCCCAGGCCAGCGAACGGGCGGGCAGCCCGGCCGCCCGGCGCCCCGCCACGAGCGCGTCCAGGAAGGTGTTCGCCGCCGCGTAGTTGCCCTGCCCGGGGCCGCCCATCGTGCCGGCCGCCGCGGAGAACACGACGAACTCGGCCAGCTCGGCGTCCAGGGTCAGCTCGTGCAGGTTGACCGCCGCGTCGACCTTGGGCCGCAGCACCGCGTCGACCTGCTCCGGGGTCAGCGCGGCGACCAGGCCGTCGTCGAGGACGCCCGCCGTGTGCACCACGGCGGTGAGCGGGTGCGCGGCGGGCACCCGGGCCAGGGTCTCGGCCAGCGCCGCGCGGTCCGCCGCGTCGCACGCCGCGACGGTGACCTCCGCGCCGTACGAGGTCAGCTCGGCCACCAGCTCGGCGGCCCCGGGGGCGTCCGGGCCACGACGGCTGGTCAGCAGGAGGTGCCGCACCCCGCGCCGGGTCACCAGGTGCCGTGCCAGCAGACCGCCGAGGGTGCCGGTGCCGCCCGTGACGAGCACCGTGCCGTCGGGGTCCCGCCGGGGCGGCGCGGTGAGCACGAGCTTGCCGACGTGCCGGGCCTTGGACATGAACCGGAACGCCTCCGGGGCGCGACGGATGTCGTACGGCCGCACCGGCAGCGGCGTGAGGTCGCCCGTCCCGAACAGGGCGACCACGTCGCGCAGGATCGCGCCGACCCGGTCCGGGTCGATGGCGAGCAGGTCGAACGCCTGGTAGGCGACGCCCGGGTGGTCGGCGGCGACCCGGTCCGGGTCCCGCACGTCGGTCTTGCCCATCTCGACGAACCGGCCGCCCGCGCGGAGCAGGCGCAGCGACGCGTCGACGAACTCCTTCGCCAGCGAGTCGATCACCACGTCGATGCCGGCCGCGCCGAAGCGCTCCTCGAACTCCAGGGTGCGGGAGTTGCCGATGTGCGTGTCCGGCAGCCCCATCGCGCGCAGCGCGTCCCACTTGCCGGTGCTGGCGGTGCCGTACACCTCCGCGCCGAGGTGCCGGGCGAGGCGGACCGCCGCCATGCCGACGCCACCTGCCGCGGCGTGCACCAGCACCCGCTCCCCCGGCTTGACCTGGGCGAGGTCGACAAGCGCGTAGTAGGCGGTGCAGAACGCGATCGGCGTCGACGCCGCCGTGGCGAACGACCAGCCCGACGGCACCGGCACGACCATCCGCGCGTCGGTGACCACCTCGGTGCCGAAGGCGCCGTAGAACAGGCCCATGACGCGGTCGCCGACCGCGACGCCGGTCACGTCCGGCCCGGTCTCGACGACCACGCCGGCGCCCTCGCCGCCCATCACGCCGCCGCCGGGGTACATGTCGAGGGCGATCAGCACGTCCCGGAAGTTCAGGCCGGCGGCCCGCATCGCGATGCGCACCTGGCCCGGCCCCAGCGGGCGCGGTTCCTCCGCCTCGGGCAGCAGCGCCAGGTTGTCCAGCGTGCCGCGTTCGGTGACGTCCAGCCGCCAGCGCTCGACCGGCGGCGCCGCCAGCGCGGGGCTGCTCGCCGCGCGGGCGAGCCGCGGGGCCAGCAGGACGCCGTCGCGGAGGGCGAGCTGCGGCTCGTCGGCCGCGACCGCCGCCGCGAGCGCCCGGTGCGGCTCGCGGTCGTCGACGTCGAGCAGGACGAAGCGGTCCGGGTGCTCGCTCTGGGCCGACCGGAGCAGGCCCCACACCGGCGAGCTGGGCAGGTCGGGGGCCGCCTCCTGCACGCTCACCGCGTCCCGGGTGACGACGACCAGCCGGGCGTCGGCGAACCGCTCGTCCGCGAGCCACTCGCGCAGCACCGCGAGGGTGTCGTGGACGACCCGGTGGGCCGCCCCGGCGGGGTCGTCGGCCGCGCCGGCCGCGCAGGGCAGCACGACCAGGGCGGGCGTCGGCGCGCCGTCGGCCATCCGGGCCCGCAGGGTCGCCAGGTCCGGGTAGGCGTCGGTGACGAGGCCGGCGTCCTGCGGCAGGGTGCACCCGCCGAGGGCCGCCCAGCGGGCGTCCGGCGCGGTCGCCGGCGCGGCGACCGGGGTCCACTCCAGGCGGAACAGGGCGTCGTGGTGCGTGCTCGGCTGCGCGGGGGCGCTGGCCTCCCGCAGCACCAGCGACTCGACCTCGGCGACCACGGTGTTGCTCTGGTCGGCGACGGTCACCGCGACCGTGTTCCGGCCGCGCGGACGCAGCCGGACGCGCAGCTCCGTCGCGCCGACGGCGTGCACGGAGACGCCGGTCCACTCGAACGGCAGCAGCGCCTCGGTGCCGCTGGTGACGAGCGCGAGCGGGTGCAGCGCGGCGTCGAGCAGCGCCGGGTGCAGGCCGTAACCGGCCGCCGTCCGGGCGGCCTCCGCCGGCAGGGCCACCTCGGCGAAGATCTCCTCGCCCTGCCGCCACACCCGGCGTACGCCCTGGAACGTCGGGCCGTAGGTGAGACCGGCCGCGGCCAGGGTGTCGTACAGCTCGTCGGACGGGACCGGCTCGGCCGCCGGCGGCCACGCGGTGTCGAAGCCGCCCGCCGGCTCCCCGGGGGCGAGCAGGCCGACGCCGTTGCGCACCCACGGCGCCGCGTCGGTGGCGACCCCGTCCGGCCGGGAGTGGACGGTCAGCTGCCGCTGCCCGTTCTCGTCGGGCGCGCCGACGCGCAGCTGCACCTGGACCCCGCCCTTCTCGGGCAGCACCAGGGGCGCGGTCAGGGTCAGCTCCTCGACCCGGCCGCAGTCGACCTCGTCGCCGGCGCGGACCGCGAGATCCACGAGCGCGGTCCCGGGCACGAACACCTGCCCGCCGACCCGGTGGTCGGCCAGCCACGGGTGCGCGGCCACCGAGATGCGGCCGGTGAACAGCAGGCCGTCGGTGTCGGCCAGCGCGACCGCCGCGCCGAGCAGCGGGTGCTCGGTGGCGGCGAGCCCCAGCCCGGCCGCGTCGGCGATGGCCGTGCCGACGGCCGGCCAGTACCGCTCGTGCTCGAACGGGTAGCCGGGCAGCCGGACCCGGCGCGCGCCGTCGACCCCCCACGTGGGGTGCACGCCGTGCACGTGCGCCTCGCCGAGGGAGAGCAGGAAGCGCGCCAGTCCCCCCTCGTCGCGGCGCAGCGAGCCGACCACGGTGGCGGTGGCCCCCGCGTCGTCGATGACGTCCTGCACGCCGATGGTGAGCACGGGGTGCGGGCTGACCTCGACGATCGTGGTGACGCCCGCGTCGAGCAGGGCCCGGACGGCGGGCTCGTACCAGACGGTCTGGCGCAGGTTGCGGTACCAGTACCCGGCGTCCATCGCGACGTCGTCCAGCCACCGGTCGTCCACTGTCGAGTAGAGCGGCACCTCGGGCCGGCGGGGCTCCAGCCCGGCCAGGACGTCGCGCAGCTCCTCGTGCAGCTCCTCCACGTACGCCGAGTGCGACGCGTAGTCCACGTCGATGCGCTTGGCGCGCACGCCGTCGCGCTGGCACTCGGCCAGCAGCTCGTCGAGGGCGTCCAGCTCGCCGGCCGCCACCGTCGAGCGCGGCCCGTTGACGGTCGCCACGGTCACCCGGCCGTCGAAGCGCTCCAGCCGGTCGCGCACCTCGGCCACCGGCAGCGGCACGGAGACCATGCCGCCCTTGCCGGACAGGCGCAGCAGCGCCCGGCTGCGCAGGGCGACGACCCTGGCCGCGTCCGCCACGGAGAGCGCGCCCGCCACGCAGGCGGCGGCGATCTCGCCCTGGGAGTGCCCCACCACGGCGGCGGGCTCGACCCCGTGGGAGCGCCACAGCTCGGCCAGCGACACCATGACGGCGAACAGGACGGGCTGGACGACGTCCACCCGGTCCAGCTCCTCCCCCTGCCGCAGGACGGCCTCCAGGGACCAGTCGACGTGCGGCGCCAGCGCGGCCTCGCACTCGGCCATCCGGGCGGCGAAGACCGGGGCGGTGTCGAGCAGCTCCACGGCCATGCCGATCCACTGCGAGCCCTGCCCGGGGAAGGAGAACGCCACCTTCCCCGGCGTGCCGGCGGCGACCCCGGTGGCCAGGTTCGGCGCGGGCTCCCCCGCGGCGAGCGCGGCGAGGCCGGCGCGCAACTCGTCGGCGCCGCCCACCACGACCGCGCGGCGCGGGTGGGTGGCCCGCAGCGACAGCGAGTACGCCAGGTCGCGGGGCGCCACCTCGGCCAGGAGCGGCTCGAGGTCGGCGGCCTGCCGGCGCAGCGCCCCGTCGGAGCGGGCGGAGAGCACGAGCGCGACCGGCCCGTCGTCGGGCGTCCGCTCGGCCTCGGGCGCCTCCGGTGCCTCCTCGATGACGAGGTGGGCGTTGGTGCCGCTGAACCCGAACGACGAGACGCCGCCGCGACGCGGTTGGCCGTTGCGGCCCCACGGCTGCGGTTCGGCGAGCAGCCGCACCCCGCCCGACCAGTCGACGTGCGCCGTCGGCTCGGCGACGTGCAGGGTCCGGGGCAGTTCGCCGTGCCGCAGCGCGAGCACCATCTTGATCACCCCGGCGACGCCGGCGGCGGCCTGGGTGTGCCCGATGTTCGACTTCACCGAGCCCAGCCAGAGCGGGCGCTCGGCGGCGCGGTCCCGGCCGTACGTGGCGAAGAGCGCGTCGACCTCGATGGGGTCGCCCAGCGTGGTGCCGGTGCCGTGCGCCTCGACGACGTCCACGTCGGCGGTGGAGAGCCCGGCGTCGGCGAGCGCCTGCCGGATGACCCGCTGCTGCGAGGGCCCGTTGGGGGCGGTCAGCCCGTTGGACGCGCCGTCCTGGTTGACCGCGGTCCCGCGTACCACGGCGAGGACCTCGTGGCCGGCGGCGAGCGCGTCGGAGAGCCGCTCCAGCACGACCACGCCGATGCCCTCGCCCCAGTTGGTGCCGTCCGCGCCGGCCGCGAACGCCTTGCAGCGCCCGTCCGGGGCGAGCCCGCGCATCCGGCTGAACTCCAGGAACGCGCCCGGCGTCGACATGGCGGTGACGCCGCCCGCGACCGCCATCGCGCACTCGCCAGAGCGCAGCGCCCGCACCGCCAGGTGCATCGCCACCAGCGACGACGAGCAGGCGGTGTCCACGGTCACGGCCGGGCCCTCCAGCCCCAGCACGTACGAGAGCCGACCGGAGAGGATGCTCGCGGCGTTGCCGGTGGCCATGAAGCCTTCCGCGCTCGCCCCGGCCGCCCCGGTGATCCGGGCGTAGTCGACGTTGTTGGCGCCGACGTACACGCCGGTCGCCGTGCCCCGCAGCCCGGTCGGGTCGATGCCTGCGTCCTCGAAGGCCGCCCAGGACGCCTCCAGCACCAGCCGCTGCTGCGGGTCCATGGCCTCCGCCTCGCGGGGGCTGATGCCGAAGAAGGCCGCGTCGAAGCCCGGCAGGTCGGCGAGGAAGCCGCCCTCGCGGACGTAGCTGGTCCCGGAGTGCTCCGGGTCGGGGTGGAACAGGCCGTCGAGGTCCCAGCCGCGGTCGGTGGGGAACGGGCCGATGCCGTCGCGCCCCTCGCGCAGCATCGCCCACAGCTCCTCGGGCGAGCTGACGCCCCCGGGGAAGCGGCAGCTCATGCCGACGATGGCGATCGGCTCGTCGGCGGCGACGGTGCCGACGACCACCTCGGTGCGACCGGTCTCCAGCAGGTGCTCGGCCAGCGCGACCGGGGTCGGGTAGTCGAAGGCGACGGCCGCGGAGAGCCGTACGCCGGTGGCCTCGACCATCCGGTTGCGGAACTCCACGGCGGTGACCGAGTCGAAGCCCAGTTCCTTGAACGCGGAGGCCGGCTCGACCGCCTCCGGGCCCGCGTAGCCGAGCGTGAGCGCGACCTGGGTGCGGACCAGCCCGACGACGTGGTCGAGGCGGTCCGCCTCGGGCAGGTCGGCGAGCCGGCGGGCGAAGTCCGACGAGGTGGAGGTCTCGGCCGGCTCCTCGTCGGCGACGGCCTCGGGGATGGTGTCGAAGAGCCGGCTCGGCCGCAGCGCGGTGAACGACGGCACGAAGGTGGCCCAGTCCACGTCGGCGAGCACGACGTCCGTGTCCCCGGCCGCCAGGGCCGTACGCATGGCCGCGACGGCCCGCTCCGGCGCCATCGGCGCCAGGCCCCGCTTGCGCAGCGAGGCCGAGATCTCGTCGTCCACCAGCGTGCTCTCGGCCCACGGTCCCCAGGCGAGGGCGGTGGCGACCTGACCCCGGGCGCGCCGTGCCTCGGCGAGGGCGCACAGGTGCGCGTTGCCGGCGGCGTAGGCGGCCTGGCCGCCGCTGCCCCAGACGCCGGCCACGGAGGAGAAGAGCACGAACTCGTCGAGGTCGCGATCCGCGAAGATCGCGTCGAGGTGGGTGGCGCCGGCGACCTTGGCGGAGACGACGTCGGCGTACTCGGCGAGGTCCATGTCGACGATGCCGGTGAGCTGGGCCAGCCCCGCCACGTGCACGACGGCACGCACGTCGGGGTAGCCGTCGACGACCGCCGCCAGGGCAGCCCGGTCGGCCACGTCGCAGGCGACGACGTCGACCTGCGCGCCCAGTCCGCGCAGCTCGTCGAGCGCCTCGGCGGGGGCGGTGCCGCGCCGGCTCAGCAGCACGAGCCGCTCGGCGCCGTGGCGCGCGTACAGGCGGGCGGCCTCGATGCCGAGGGTGCCGGTGCCGCCGGTGATCAGCACGGTGCCGGACGTGCCGCGCCAGCGCGGGGCGCCGGTCGCCGGCGCGCGGTGCAGCCGGCGGACGAACACCCCGTCCGGGCGCACCGCGACCTGGTCCTCCCCGATGCCGGCGAGCACGCCGGCCAGCGCGGCGGCGGCGCGCCCGTCCAGCTCGGCGGGCAGGTCGACCAGGCCGCCCCAGGTGTCGGGCAGCTCCAGCGCGGCGACCCGGCCGAGGCCCCACACCTGCGACTGGGCCACGCCGGTCACCGGGTCGGCCGGGGAGGTGGCGACGGCCCCCCGGGTGAGGCACCACAGCCTGGCGCCCCGCCCGGCGAGCGCGCGGATCAGGTCGAGGGTGGCGGCGGCGCCCGCCGGGACGCCGGGGTGGCCGGGCAGGGACGCCTCGTCGAGCGCGAGGAGGGAGACCACGCCGGCCGGTTCCGCGTCGAGGTGGCCGGCCAGGTCCGCCGGGCCGGTGGTGACGACCGTGGCGCCGTGCGCGGTGAGCGCGTCGGCCACCGCTGCGCCCGCGTCGCCCGGCGCCGCCGGGTCGGCGACCACCAGCAGCCAGGTGCCGGTCAGCGCCGCCGGGGTGCCGCCGGGGCGGCGCTCCCAGCGGGCCTCGTAGCGCCAGCGGTCCAGCGCGGAGCGCTCCTGCCGTCCCCTGCGCCACGCGGAGAGCGCGGGCAGGACCGACGCCAGGGGCGCCTGCGGGTCCACGTCGAGAGTGGTGACCACCGTGTCGAGGTCACCGCTGTCCACCGCCGCCCACAGGCCGTCGTCGTCGCCGGCCTGGCCGGAGCCGGCCGGGTCCACGCTGTCCTGCCAGAAACGCTCGTGCTGGAAGGGGTACGTCGGCAGGTCCACCCAGGACCGTCCGGACCGGCGGTAGAACGCCTCCGGGTCCAGCGCGACGCCTCGGGTCTCCAGCCGCGCCAGCGCCTCCACCAGGGCACTCGGCTCGTCGCGGTCCCGGCGCAGCACCGGCGCGGCCAGCACGTCGCCGTCCAGGCAGTCCGCCGCCATGGTGGCGAGCACCGAGTCCGGGCCCAGTTCGAGGAACGTCGTGGCGCCGGTCGCGGCGGCGGCGCGTACCGCGTCCGCGAAGCGTACGGTCGCGCGGACCTGCCCGACCCAGTAGTCGGGCGTCGCCAGCTCGTCGCCCGCGGGCGCGCCGGTGACCGTCGAGACCAGCGGGATCGTCGGCGGCGCGTACGAGATCGTCTCGGCCACCGCCCGGAACTGCGCGAGCATCGGGTCCATCAGCGGCGAGTGGAAGGCGTGCGACACGGTCAGCCGCCGGGTGCGGCGGTCGGCGAACCGCGCGGCCACCGCCGCCACCGCCTCCTCGGTGCCGGAGACGACCACCGAGTCCGGGCCGTTGACGGCGGCGATGTCGGCGTCCGCGCCGAGCAGCGGCGCGACCTCGTCCTCGGTGGCCTGTACGGCGAGCATCGCCCCGCCCGCCGGCAGCGCCTGCATCAGCCGGCCCCGGGCGGCGACCAGGCGGGCCGCGTCGGCGAGCGTGAACACCCCCGCGACGTGCGCGGCGGCCAGCTCGCCGATCGAGTGCCCGGCCAGGACCGAGGGGGTGACGCCCCACGACCGGACGAGCCGGTAGAGAGCCACCTCGACGGCGAACAGGGCGGGCTGGGTCCAGCCGGTCAGGTGCAGGTCCTCGGTGTCGAGGACGTCGCGCAGCGGCCGGTCCAGGTGCGGGTCCAGGGCGGCGCACACCTCGTCGAACGCCGCCGCGAACTCCGGGTACACCGCGTACAGCCCGCGGCCCATGCCGAGCCGCTGCGCGCCCTGCCCGGAGAAGAGCATCGCGACCCCGCCGTCGGCCACCCGGCCGCGGACCAGGTTGGCGGCCTGCTCGTCGCGGGCCAGGGCGCCCAGGCCGGCGGCCAGTTCCTCGGCGGTGCCGCCGAGCACCGCGGCCCGGTGCGCGAAGCGGGACCGGGTGGTGGCCAGGGCGTAACCCAGCTCGGCCGGTTCCACCTGCGACACCACGGCGGCGAGCCGCCGCGCCTGGTCCCGCAGCGCGTTGGTGTCGCGGGCGGTGAGCAGCAGCGACGTCACCGGCGCGGCGGCCGGCTCGGGCGCGGCGGCGGCGTCCGGCGCCTGCTCCACGATCACGTGGGCGTTGGTGCCGCTGAACCCGAACGACGAGACCGCGGCCCGGCGCGGCTGCCCGGTCTGCGGCCACTCGGTGGCGGCGGTCAGCAGCCGTACGTTGCCGGCCGTCCAGTCGACCTGGTCCGACGGCTGCTCGGCGTGCAGCGTCGCGGGCAGGACGCCGCGCCTGATCGCCTCCACCATCTTGATGACCCCGGCAACCCCGGCCGCGGCCTGGGTGTGGCCGATGTTCGACTTCACCGAGCCGAGCCAGAGCGGGTCCTCCCGGTCCTGGCCGTACGTGGCGAGCAGCGCCTGCGCCTCGATCGGGTCGCCCAGGGTGGTGCCGGTGCCGTGCCCCTCGACCACGTCGACCTGGCGCGTCGACAGGCCCGCGTCGACCAGCGCGGCCTCGATGACCCGCTGCTGCGACGGCCCGTTGGGCGCGGTCAGCCCGTTCGACGCGCCGTCCTGGTTGACCGCGGAGCCCCGTACGACCGCCAGGACGCGGTGGCCGTGCTCGATCGCGTCCGACAGCCGCTCGACCAGCAGCACGCCGGCGCCCTCGGCGAACCCGGTGCCGTCGGCGTCCGCCGAGTACGAGCGGCACCGCCCGTCCGGCGACAGGCCACGCTGGCGGGAGAACTCGACGAACGTCAGCGGCGTCGCCATGACCGAGACGCCGCCGACGAGCGCGAGCGTGCAGTCGCCCCGGCGCAGCGCCTGGATCGCCAGGTGCAGCGCGACGAGCGACGACGAGCAGGCGGTGTCGACGGTGACCGCCGGCCCCTCCAGCCCCAGCGTGTAGGCGACCCGGCCGGAGACCACGCTGCCGGAGCTGTTGCTGCCCGCGTAGTCGTGGTACATCAGGCCGGTGAACACGCCGGTCGGGCTGCCGGCGAGCGAGGTGGGGTCGATGCCGGCGCGTTCCAGGGTCTCCCACGCGACCTCCAGCAGCAGCCGCTGCTGGGGGTCCAGGCCGACCGCCTCGCGGGGGCTGATGCCGAAGAACGTGGGGTCGAAGTCCGCCGCGTCGTACAGGAAACCGCCGCGCGAGGTGTACGAGGTGCCCTCCCGCTGCGACTGGGGGTCGTACAGCGACTCCAGGTCCCAGCCGCGGTCGGTCGGGAACGCGCCGGTGGCGTCGGTTCCGGACTCCACCAGCCGCCACAGGTCCTCGGGGCTCGTCACGCCGCCGGGGTAGCGGCAGGCCATGCCGACGATCGCGACCGGCTCGTGCGCGGACGCCTCCACCTCGTGCAGGCGCTGCCGGGTCTTCTGCAGGTCGACCGTGACCCGCTTCAGGTAGTCCCGGAGCTTGTCCTCGTTGGCCACTACGGTCGCCCTCCTCGCACTGTCATGAGATCCCCAGCTCGCTGTCGATGAGAGCGAAGACCTCGTCGTCGGTCGCGGAATCGATGTCGTTGCCGGTGGACGCCGGCTCGCCGCCCAGCTTCGAGAGCACGTCGCGCAGCCGCAGCGTCAGCCGGGTGCGGGACTGCTCGTCGACGTCCGACAGGACCGCCTCGAGGCGGTCGAGTTCGGCGAACGCGGCCAGCACCGCGTTGGTGTCGCCCGCCTCGCCGGAGAGTTCGGCCCGCAGGTACGCGGCGAGGGCCTTCGACGTGGGGTGGTCGAACACCAGCGTCGCGGGCAGTCGCAGCCCGGTCGCCGCGTTCACCCGGTTGCGCAGCTCGACCGCGGTGAGCGAGTCGAAGCCGAGCTCGTTGAACGGCCGGTCGGCGGCGACCGCGCCGGGGTCCGGGTAGGCCAGCACCCCTGCCACCTGGGTACGCACCAGGTCGAGCAGGATCGCCTCGGCCTCCTCGGCGTCCCGGCCGGCGAGCCGCTGCCGCAGCGCGTCGGCCGCTCCCGCGTCGGCGTCGGCCGTCCGCCTGGCGGGCACCCGGACCAGCCCGCTCAGCACCGGTGGCACCATGCCCGCGACGGCGCGTTCCCGCAGGGCCCGGTGGTCGAGCTTGATGGGCGCCACCATGCCCCCGGTGTGCAGCGCCGCGTCGAAGAGCTCCAGCGCCTCCTCGACGGGGAGCGCGCCGACGCCGGAGCGCGACATGCGCCGCAGGTCGGCCTCGGTCAGCTGCTCCGCCATGCCCGCCTGCTCCCAGCGGCCCCAGGCCAGCGACACGGCCGGCAGGCCGTTCGCCCGCCGGTGCTGGGCGAGCGCGTCCAGGTAGGCGTTGCCGGCGGCGTAGTTGCCCTGGCCGGGGCCGCCGAGCACCCCGGAGGCCGACGAGAACAGCACGAACGCGGTCAGGTCCCCGGTCAGCTCGTGCAGGTTCGTCGCGGCGTCGACCTTGGGCCGCAGCACCCGGTCGACCCGCTCAGGGGTGAGCGAGGAGATGACGGCGTCGTCGACGACGCCGGCCGTGTGCACCACCCCGCGCACCGGGTGCGCCGCCAGCAGCCCGGCGAGGGCGGCCCGGTCGGCGACGTCGCACGCGGCGACGGTGACCTCGGCCCCCAGTGCGACGAGTTCGTCGCGCAGCTCGGCCGCGCCCTCGGCGGCGGGGCCGCTGCGGCTGACCAGCAACAGCTCGCGTACGCCGTGCCGGGTGACCAGGTGCCGGGCGACGAGCCGGCCGAGCGCGCCGGTGGCGCCGGTGACCAGGACGGTCCCCTCGAACGCGGTCGCGGCGGTCTCGTCGGTGGCGCCGGCCCGCGCCAGGCGGGGCACCAGGACGTCGGCGCCGCGGACGGCGAGCTGCGGCTCGTCGGAGCCGAGCGCGGCCGACAGACCGGTCCCGGCGGCCCGGTCGTCGTCGACGTCGACCAGGACGAACCGGTCGCCGTGTTCGGACTGGGCGGAGCGGACCAGGCCCCAGGCCGCCGCCCCGGCGAGGTCGGTGACGTCGTCCTCGGGCCGGGTGGCCACCGCGCCACCGGTCAGGACGGCGAGGCGGGCGGCGGCGAACCGCTCGTCGGCGAGCCACTTCTGCGCCAGGGCGAGGATCTGGTGGGTGGCCGCACGGGCCCGCGCGTCCTCCGCTACGCCCCGGTCCGGGGCGCACCGCGCCACCACCACCTCGGGCACCGCGGCGCCGGCGGCGACGGCGGCGGCGAGGGCCGCCAGGTCCGGGTACGCGGTCGCGTCGAGGCCGTCGATCCGCTCCCCGAGCACCGCGAGGGTGCGCGGCCGGGGCGTCCCGGTCAGCGGCGTCCAGTCCAGGCGCAGCAGCGACTCGTGCCGGTCGCGGCGCAGCGCCGCCAGCTGTTCGGGCGACACCGGGCGTACCGCCAGCGCCTCGACGGAGGCCACCGGGGCGCCGGTCGCGTCGGCCAGGGTGATGGCCGCCGTGCCGTCGCCCGGCACGATCCGGGCCCGCAGCCGGTCTGCGCCCGCCGCGTGCACGGTGAATCCGCGCCACGAGAACGGCAGCACCGGGTCGCCGTCGCCGGTCGACGCCACCGCGTGCAGGACGGCGTCCAGCAGCGCCGGGTGCAGGCCGAAGCGGCCGGCGTCGTCGTGGGCCTGCTCGGGCAGGGTGAGCTCCGCGAACACCTCGTCGCCGCGCCGCCACGCCGCGGTCAGGCCCTGGAAGACCGGGCCGTAGCGCAGGCCGCGCGCGAACAGGTCGTCGTAGGCCGTGGAGACGTCGACCGGCTCCGCGTCCGGCGGCCAGGCGCGCAGGTCGGCGCCGGCGGCCCCGGCCGGGGTCAGCCGGCCCACCGCGTGGGTGGTCCACCCGTCCCCGTCCTCGGTCCGCGAGTGGACGCCCACCTCCCGGCCGCCGTCCGACGCCGGTTCGCCCACCGTCACCCGCACCTGGACGCCGCCGGAGTCCGGCAGTACGAGCGGCGCCTCCAACGTCAGCTCCTCGACGCGCGGGCAGCCGACCTCGCGGCCGGTGTGGGCCGCCAGCTCGACCAGCGCCGCACCGGGCAGCAGCACCAGGTCCGCCACCGCGTGGTCGGCCAGCCACGGGTGGGTGGTCAGCGCGAGGCGGCCGGTGAAGACCGCGCCGCCGTCCGGCAGCTCGACCGCCGCGCCCAGCAGCGGGTGGTTCGCCCGCGTCTGGCCCAGCCCGCTCGCGTCGCCGGTGCCGGCGCCCGGCCGGGGCCAGTACGGCTGGTGCTGGAACGCGGACGTGGGCAGTTCGACGGTCCGCCCCGGCACCACCGAGGGCCAGTCGACGGGCGTGCCGCGCACCGCGAGCCGGGCGAGCGCGGTGGCCACGGTCTCGGGCTCGGCGCGGCCCTTGCGGCACGCCGGGATCCACTCGCCGTCGGCCACGTTGCGCCCGAGCGCGGTCAGCACCGCGTCGGGGCCGATCTCCAGGAAGGTGGTGGCCCCGGACGCGGCCAGCGTGGCGACCGCGTCGGCGTACCGGACCGGTTCGCGCACCTGCCGCACCCAGTGCTCGGCGTCCAGCGTGGTGGGCTCGCCCGTGACGGTCGAGACCAGCGCGACGGCCGGCTCCCGGCAGTCCACCTGGGCCACCACCGCGCGGTACTCGTCGAGCATGGGGTCCATCAGCGGCGAGTGGAACGCGTGCGACACGGTCAGCCGCCGCGCCCTGCGGCCCTTCCCCGACAGCTTCTCGGCCACGGCCAGGGTGGCGGTCTCGTCGCCGGAGAGCACCACCGACTCCGGCCCGTTCACGGCGGCGATCGCCACGGCGTCGGAGAGCAGCGGGACGACCTCGTCCTCGGTGGCACGTACGGCCACCATCGCGCCACCGGTCGGCAGCGCCTGCATCAGCCGGCCCCGCGCCGCGACGACCTTCGCGGCGTCGGCCAGCGACCAGACCCCCGCCACGTGCGCCGCCGCCAACTCACCGATCGAGTGCCCCGCCACGAAGTCCGGCCGCACCCCCCACGACTCGAACAACCGGAACAGCGCCACCTCCACCGCGAACAACGCCGGCTGCGCCCACCCCGTCTGATGCACCTCCTCGGAGCCCAACACCTCCCGCAACGGCCGCTCCAGGTGCCGGTCCAGTTCCCCGCACACCTCGTCGAACGCCGCCGCGAACGCGGGGAAGGCCATCAGCTCCGCCGTCATGCCGACCCGCTGCGACCCCTGACCGGTGAAGACCATGGCGAGCTTCCCGCCGTCGGCCGTGCCGGTCACCACCTCGTCGCCGAGCAGCACCGCGCGGTGCGCGAACCCGGCCCGCCCGGTGGCGAGGGTGTACGCGACGTCGACCGGGCGCAGCGTCGGGTCGGCGGCGACGTGGGCGCGCAGCCGCGGGATCTGCTCCCGCAGCCCCTCCTCGGTCCGCGCCGAGAGCAACCACGGCGTGAACGGCACGGCCGGCTCGTCGGCCGGCGGCGCCGGGTCGGCCTGCTCCAGTACGACATGGGCGTTGGTGCCGCTGATGCCGAAGGACGACACGGCGGCCCGCAGCGGGCGGTCGGCGGCGGTGAGCGGGACGGTCTCCGAGGCGACGCGTACCGCGCCGGCGGACCAGTCCACGTGCGGCGAGGGCTCGTCCACGTGCAGGGTCTGCGGGAGCACGCCGTGCCGCAGCGCCAGCACCATCTTCATGATGCCGGCGACCCCGGCGGCGGCCTGCGTGTGCCCGAGGTTCGACTTGACCGAACCGAGCAGCACGGGCGTGGCCCGGTCCTGGCCGTACGTGGCGAGGACGGCCTGCGCCTCGATCGGGTCGCCCAGGGTGGTGCCGGTGCCGTGCGCCTCGACCACGTCGACCTCGGACGGCGACAGCCGCGCGTCGGCCAGGGCGGCCCGGATCACCCGCTGCTGCGACGGCCCGTTGGGTGCGGTGAGCCCGTTGGAGGCGCCGTCGGAGTTGACGGCCGAGCCGCGCACCACGGCCAGTACGGGGTGCCCGTGGCGCCGGGCGTCGGAGAGCCGCTCGACCACCAGCACGCCGACGCCCTCGGAGAGCGACGTGCCGTCGGCCGCGCCCGCGAACGACTTGCACCGCCCGTCGGGGGCGAGGTTGCGCTGCCGGGAGAACTCCAGGAAGGTGCCCGGCGTCGACATCACCGACACGCCACCGGCGAGCGCGAGGGAGCACTCCCCGTTGCGCAGCGCGGAGATGGCGAGGTGCAGGGCGACCAGCGACGACGAGCAGGCGGTGTCGACGGTCATCGTCGGGCCCTCCAGCCCGAGCGTGTACGAGATCCGGCCGGAGATGACGCCGCCGGAGTTGCCGGTGGAGAGGAACCCGTCGACCGACTCGGCGGAGGCGCTCAGCACGGTGCCGTAGTCGTTGTACATGACGCCCGCGTACACCCCGGTCCGGCTGCCGCGCAGCCTGGTCGGGTCGATGCCGGCCCGCTCCAGCGCCTCCCACGAGGTCTCCAGCAGCAGCCGCTGCTGCGGGTCCATCGCCAGCGCCTCGCGCGGGGAGATGCCGAAGAAGCCGGGGTCGAAGTGGGCCGCGTCGTGGAGGAAGCCGCCCTGGTCGACGTAGCTGGTGCCCGACGTGTCCGGGTCGGGGTCGAAGAGCGCGTCGAGGTTCCATCCCCGGTTGCCGGGGAACGGCCCGATCGCGTCGCCGCCGCCGACCAGCAGCCGCCACAGGTCCTCGGGCGTACGCACGTCGCCGGGGAAGCGGCAGGCCATGCCGACGATCGCGACCGGCTCGTGGTCGTGCCGGGTCACGGCGACGTCCGCCGTCGCGGTCCGCCCGCCGGCCAACTGCGACACCAGGTAGCCGGCCAGCGCCTCCGGCGTCGGGTAGTCGAACACCAGGGTCGCCGGCAGCCGCAGCCCGGTCGCCACGCCGAGCTGGTTGCGCAGGTCGAGCGCGGTGAGCGAGTCGAAGCCCAGTTCCTTGAAGGGGCGTCCGGCCGGCAGCTTGTCCGCCCGGGCGTAGCCGAGGACGGACGCGACCCGGGTGAGCACCACCTCCAGCACGACCTCGGCCCAGCGCTCGCCGGGCACCTCGGCCAGCCGCTGGGCGAGGGAGGAGCCGCCCACCGCCCGGCGGGCCGGGGCGCGGACCAGGCCGCGCAGCAGCTCCGGCGGTTCCCGGTCGTCGCGGCCGAACGCGGCGAGGTCCACCGGCACCGGCGCGAGCAGCGCGTCGGCCGACCGGACGGCGGCGTCGAACAGGGCCAGGCCGTCCTTGCTGGACAGCTCGCTCATGCCGCTGCGCGCCATCCGGCCCAGCTGCGCGCCGCCCACGTCGGCGGTCATCTCGCTGCGCTCGGCCCACAGCCCCCAGGCGAGCGAGTGGGCGGGCAGTCCCGCGGCCCGGCGCCGCGCCGCGAGCGCGTCGAGCAGCGCGTTCGCGGCGGCGTAGGCGCCCTGGCCGGGGCTGCCGAAGATGCCGGCGGCCGAGGAGAACAGCACGAAGGCGGTGACGTCCCCGGCCAGCTCGTGCAGATGCCAGGCCGCGTCCACCTTGGGTCGCAGCACCGCGGCCAGCTGGTCGGGGGTGAGCGTGGCGATGGTGGCGTCGCCCATCACGCCCGCCGTGTGCACGACGCCGGTGACCGGGTGGTCCGCCAGCAGCGCCGCGACCTGGTCGCGGTCGGCGACGTCGCACGCCAGCACCGTCACGGTCGCGCCCAGCTCGGCGAGTTCGTCGCGCAGTTCCTCCGCGCCGGCGGCGGCGAGGCCGCGGCGGCTGGTCAGCACGAGGTCGCGTACGCCGTGCCCGGTGACCAGGTGGCGGGCGACCAGCCCGCCCAGGGTGCCGGTGCCGCCGGTGACGAGCACCCGGCTGTCCGGGCCGAACACCGCCGGCCCGGCGACGTCCTGCTCGGGCACCCGGGCCAGGCGGGGCGCGCGCACCACGCCGTCGCGGACGGTGAGCACCGGCTCGCCCGTCGCCAGCGCCGCCGCCACCAGTTCGTCGGCGGTGTCGTCGGCCTCCAGCAGGACGATCCGCTCCGGGTTCTCCGCCTGCGCGGAGCGGACCAGGCCGTGCACCGCCGCGCCGGCGAGGTCGTCCGGGCGGGTCACCACGACGAGCCTGGTCTCGGCCTGGCGGGGATCGGCGAGCCACTGCTGGATCGTGCTCAGCGCGTACGCCGTGAGGTCGGGCACCGCGGCGATGCCGGGCGCGTCGGAGAAGCACGGCAGGAAGAGCGTGTCGGCGGCCACGTCGGCCAGCGCCACCGGCGGCGCGCCGAAGACCGCCGTGTCGCCCAGCGTCTGCCACGTGCCGCGCTCGCCCCGGCCGGCGGGCAGCGGCACGTGCTCCAGCCGGAACAGCGCCTCGACGAAGCCGCTGCGTCCCTTGAGCGCCTGCGGGGCCACCGTGCGTACGGTGAGCGCCGCCACGGAGGCGACCGGGGCGCCCGTGTGGTCCGCGAGGAGCAGGGCCGCGCTGTCCGCCCCCGTCCTGGTGAGCCGGACGCGCAGGCTCGTCGCGCCGGCCCCGTGCAGCGTCACGCCGTTCCACGAGAACGGCAGCTTCGCCGCCCCGTCCCCGACGTCCGCGGCGAGCGCGTGCAGGGCGACGTCGAACAGCGCCGGGTGCAGGCCGAACCCGTCGACGTCGACGCCCTGCGGCAGGGCCACCTCGGCGTACGTCTCGTCGCCGCGCCGCCACGCGGCCCGCAGGCCCTGGAACACCGGGCCGTACCGCAGGCCGAGCCCGGCGAGCCGGTCGTACAGGTCGCCGAGGTCGACGGCCAGCGCGTCGGCGGGCGGCCACTCGGTGAGGTGCTCCCCCGCTGTCGTGGCGGCGGCGAGGACACCGGTGGCGTGCCGGGTCCACATGCCGATCCTCGCCTCGGTGTCGGTCTGCCCGTAGACGCCGAGCGCGCGGCGGCCGTGCTCGTCCGGTGCCTCGACGGTGAGCCGCAGGGCCACCCCGCCGTGTGCCGGCACGACGAGCGGGGCGGTGATGACGAGTTCCTCGACGGCCGGGCAGCCGACCTCGTCGCCGGCGCGGACGGCCAGTTCGACAAGCGCCGTGCCGGGCAGCAGGACGGTGTCCAGGACGGCGTGGTCGGCCAGCCACGGGTGCGTCTCCAGGCTGATCCGGCCGGCGAGCACGACGAGGTCCCGTTCCGGGACGGTGAGCGCGGCGCCGAGCAGCGGGTGACCGACGACGTCGATGCCGAGGCCGCGGGCGTCCACGGCGGACGCCGCCGCGAGCTGCCAGTACCGCTGGTGCTGGAACGCGTACGTCGGCAGCGGGGCCGGGACGCCGCGGGTGTGCGGGGACCAGTCGACGGCGACCCCGCGCACGTACGCCTCGGCCAGGGAGAGCAGGAAGCGCGACAGGCCGCCCTCGTCGCGCCGCAGCGAGCCGACGAGCGCGGCCGGGGCGTCGGCGCGGTCCAGGATCTCGCGTACCCCCATGCCGAGCACGGGGTGGGGGCTGATCTCCACGAGGACGTCGTGCCCGTCGGCGAGCAGGCGGTCGATGGCGTCCTCGAACCGGACCGTGCCGCGCAGGTTCGCGTACCAGTAGTCGGCGTCGAGGGTCGCGGTGTCGACGACCTCGCCGGTGAGCGTGGAGTACAGCGGCACGTCGGCGCTTCGCGGCCGCACCTCGGCGAGGACGTGCAGCAGCTCGTCCCGGATGGCCTCGACCTGCGCGGAGTGCGAGGCGTAGTCCACGGGGATCATCCGCATCCGCACGCCGTCGGCCTCGCACGCGGCCAGCAGCTCGGCGAGGGCGTCGGGCTCGCCGGAGACGACGGTGGCGGCGGGACCGTTGACCGCCGCGACGGAGATCCGCTCGCCCCACCGGGCGAGCAGCGCCTCCACGTCCGCCCGGGGCGCCGCCACCGAGGCCATGCCGCCGCGACCGGCCAGCCCGGCGGCGATCGCCCGGCTGCGCAGCGCGACCACCCGGGCGCCGTCGTCGAGGGTGAGCGCGCCAGCGACGACGGCGGCGGCGATCTCGCCCTGCGAGTGCCCCACCACGGCGGCGGGCCGCACGCCGTACGAGCGCCACAGCGCCGCGAGCGACACCATCACGGCGAACAGCACGGGCTGCACCACGTCCACCCGGTCGAGCGACGGCGCGCCGGGCACGCCCCGGACGACGTCCAGCAGCGACCAGTCGGTGAACGCGTCGACGGCCCGCGCGCACTCGTCCATCCGGTCCGCGAACACCTCGGCGGTGTCCATCAGCTCGACGGCCATGCCCGCCCACTGCGAGCCCTGGCCGGGGAACATGAAGACGACCCGGGGCTCGTCGCCCAGCACGGCGCCGGTGGCGACGGTCGGCCCGGGTTCGTCCGCCGCGACGGCGGCCAGGCCGGCCCGCAGCTCGGCGGGGTCCGCGCCGACCACGACCGCCCGGTGCTCGAACCGGGCGCGGGTCGCCAGGGCGGCGGCGACGTCGGCCGGGGCGGCGGGGTGCAGGTCGAGGTGGGCTGCCAGCCGGGCCGCCTGCTCGCGCCGGGCCTCAGGCGTACGGCCGGACACCACCCAGGGCACCGGCCCGGTCGCCGCCACGGTGGGCTGCGCGGCCTCCGGCGCGGGCGGCTCCTCGATGATCACGTGGGCGTTGGTGCCGCTCACGCCGAACGACGAGACGCCGGCGCGGGCCGGCTCCGCGCCCCGGGGCCAGGCGACGGCCTCGGTCAGCAGGTCAACCGAGCCCTCGGTCCAGTCGACCTGGTCGCTGGGGGCGTCCACGTGCAGCGTCTTCGGCAGCAGCCGGTGCCGCATGGCGAGCACCATCTTGATGATGCCGCCGACGCCGGCGGCGGCCTGGGTGTGACCGATGTTGGACTTGACCGAGCCGAGCCACAGCGGCCGGTCCCGGTCCTGGCCGTAGGTGGCGAGGATGGCCTGGGCCTCGATCGGGTCGCCGAGGGTGGTGCCGGTGCCGTGCGCCTCGACCACGTCGATCTGGTTGGCCGACAGCCGCGCGTTGGCCAGCGCCGCCTGGATGACCCGCTGCTGCGCCGGCCCGTTCGGGGCGGTCAGGCCGTTGGAGGCGCCGTCCTGGTTGACCGCCGTCCCGCGGACGACGCCGAGCACCTGGTGCCCGTTGCGCCGGGCGTCGGAGAGCCGCTCCACGATCAGCATGCCGACGCCCTCGGCGAAGCCGGTGCCGTCGGCGGCGGCGGCGAAGGACTTGCACCGGCCGTCCGGCGACAGCCCGCGCTGCTTGGAGAACGCGACGTAGGTCTCCGGGGTCGCCATCACGGTGACCCCGCCGGCGAGCGCGAGCGAGCACTCGCCGTTGCGCAGGGCCTGCACGGCCAGGTGCAGGGCCACCAGCGACGACGAGCACGCGGTGTCGACGGTGACGGCGGGCCCCTCCAGCCCGAAGGTGTACGCCACCCGGCCGGAGGCGATCGCGCCGGTGGCGTTGTTCTCCGCGTAGTCGTGGTACATCATCCCGGCGAAGACGCCCGTGTCGCTGCCGCGCAGCCCGGTCGGGTCGATGCCGGCGTTCTCGAGGGCCTCCCACGAGGTCTCCAGCAGCAGCCGCTGCTGCGGGTCCATCGTCAACGCCTCGCGCGGGCTGATCCCGAAGAACTCCGGGTCGAACTGGGCCGCGTCGTGCAGGAAGCCGCCCTCGCGGGTGTACGACCGCCCCGGCGTGCCGGGCGTGGGGTCGTAGAGTTCCGCGACGTTCCAGCCGCGGTCGGTGGGGAAGCCGGTGATGCCGTCCCCGCCGGCGGCGACGAGGTCCCACAGGTCGTCGGGGTTCCGCACCCCACCCGGGTAGCGGCAGGCCATGCCGACGATGGCGATCGGCTCGCGCAGCGTCGAGTTGAGCTTGCGGTTCTGCTCCCGCAGCCACTCGTTCTCCTTGAGCGAGGCCCGCAGCGCGGTGACGAGCTTCTCCTCCGAGTTGGCCATGTGGTCAGCTCCCCGCTTCCGTCGTCGCTTCACCGAGGTCGGCGAGCGCCATGCTGATCAGTGCGTCGGCGTCCATGTCGTCGATGGATCCGCTGGGTGCGGCGTCCGGCTCGGCGGCGGCGACCCGGACGCCGCCCAGTTCGAGCAGGCTGTCCATCAGGCCGGCGTCCCGGAGCCGGCTGAGGGGGATGGCGAGCAGGATGCGGCGGACCTCGTCCTCCGGCAGCCCGCCGTCGCTGCCGGTGTCGGGGACGAGCCGCTCGTACAGCAGCTCCGCGACCGCGCGGGTGTTGGGCCGGTCGAAGGTCAGGGTGGCGGGCAACCGCAGGCCGGTCGCGGCGTTGAGCTGGTTGCGCAGTTCCAGCGCGGCGAGCGAGTCGAAGCCCAGCTCGGTGAAGGCGCGACCGGGGTCGACGGCGTCGGGGTCGCGGTGCCCGAGCACCGTCGCGACGTTCGTGCGGACCAGGTCCAGCAGCAGGTCCGCGCACTCCGGTCCGGACCGGCCGGCCAGGCGCGCGGCGAGGCCGTCGCCGGTGGAGGCCGCCCGCCGGGTCCGGGGGCGGACCAGGCCGCGGTAGAGCGGACCGTCGACCACACCGAGGTCGAGCCCGATGGGTACGAGGACCGGCGCGGCGCAGGTGAGCGCGGCGTCGAAGAGGCGCAGGCCCTCGTCGACCGGCAGGGCGCGTACGCCCGCCTGGGCCAGCCGCTGCCGCTCCGCGCCGGTCAGCTCGCCCGCCATCCCCCCGTCCCACATGCCCCACGCCAGGGACTGCCCGGTCAGGCCGGCCGCCCGGCGTCGCACGACAAGCGCGTCGAGGAACGCGTTCGCGGCGGAGTACGCCGCCTGGCCCACGTTGCCGAACACGCCCGCCGCCGACGAGAACACCACGAACGCCGACAGGGGCGTCCCGGCCGTCACCTCGTGCAGATGCCACGCCGCGTCCACCTTCGGCGCCAGCACCCGGTCGAGGCGCTCCGGCGACAACGACGCCAGCAGACCGTCGTCCACCACGCCGGCGACGTGCACGACCGCCGACAGGTCGCAGCCGGCGACCAGCTTCGCCACCGCGTCCCGGTCGGCCACGTCGCAGGCCGCCCAGCGCACCGACGCGCCCGACGCGGTCAGCTCCGCCGCCAGCTCCTCGGCGCCCGGGGCGCTCGCGCCACGGCGGGACACCAGCAGCAGGTCGCGCACCCCGTGCACCGCCACCACCTGCCGGGCCACCACCGCGCCCAACGCGCCGGACGCGCCGGAGACCAGCACCGTCCCGGCGCCGAGGTCCGTGGCGACGGGGTCGGCGGTGGCCGCCCGGGCCAGCCGGGCGGCGTACGGGACGCCGTCGCGGACCACGAGCTGCGGCTCGTCGTCGGCCAGCAGCACGTCGCCGTCGACCAGGACGACGCGGTCGGGGTGCTCGGCCTGGACCGAGCGGACGAACCCCCAGACGGCGGCGCCCGCGAGGTCGGTGACGTCCTCGCCGGGCAGGGCCACCGCGCCGCGGGTACGCACGACGATGCGGGAGCCGGCGGGTTCGGCCAGCCAGGACGTGAGCTCGTCGAGGACGCGGTGCAGCACGGCGCGGACGCCGGCCGGGGT
Organism: Micromonospora sp. AMSO12t; assembly: GCF_008806585.1. Classification (NCBI taxonomy): domain Bacteria; kingdom Bacillati; phylum Actinomycetota; class Actinomycetes; order Micromonosporales; family Micromonosporaceae; genus Micromonospora; species Micromonospora sp. AMSO12t. Next base: position 39,306 of record NZ_WAAS01000004.1, on the reverse strand, counting down.
GTCCGCCGGGGCGGAGGCGGGCGGGAACGTGGTCGTGTCGAGCAGCCGTACGTCCCCGTCCTGCCTTGGGGCTGCCGGCACGGGGGTCCAGGTCAGCTCGTACAGCGAGTCGTGGTGGGTCGGGCGGGCGTCGAGCGCGCCGACCGGCCGGGTCTCCAGCCTGCCCACCGACACCACGGGGGCGCCGGTGCCGTCGGTCGCGGTGATCGCCCAGCCGGAGTCGACGGGGGCGATGCGGACCCGCAGGGCGGTGGCGTTCGTGGCGTGCAGCACGACCTGCTGCCACGAGAACGGGAGCACGGTGTTGCCCGTGCCGGCGGGGTCGGCCAGCAGCGGGGCGTGCAGCGCGGCGTCCAGCAGGGCGGGGTGCAGCGCGAACCGCTCGTCCGCCTCGGGGAGGGTGACCTCGGCGAACAGTTCGTCGCCGCGTTCCCAGACCGCCGTGACGCCACGGAACGCCCGCCCGTACTCGTAGCCGGAGTCGGCGAGCCGGTCGTAGGCGTCGGTCAGGTCGACCGGCCGGGCGTCGGCGGGGGGCCACTCGGTCACGGTGTCGGGCGCGGTGACCGCTTCCGCGGCGACGAGTCCGGTGGCGTGCGCCGTCCAGCTCTCGGTGTGCTCGCCGCGCGAGTGGATCTCGACGGTGCGGCGGCCCTCCCCGTCCGGCTCGCCGACGCGCAACCGCAGTTGCACCGCGCCGTCGGCGGGCAGGACCAGCGGGGCGACCGTGGTCAGCTCCTCCAGCACCGGGCAGCCGACCGCGTCCGCGGCGTGCACCGCGAGTTCGACGAGCGCCGCGCCGGGAACGAGCACGACGCCCGCGACGACGTGGTCGGCGAGCCACGGGTGGGTGCCGGTCGACAGCCGGCCGGTGTAGACGACGCCGTCGAAGTCGGGCAGCGCGACGGCCGCGCCGAGCAGGGGGTGCTCGGTGTCGGCGAGCCCGAGTCGGCTCGCCGCCCCGGTCGCGGCGGTGTTCTCCGCCCAGTACCGCTGGCGTTCGAAGGGGTACGTCGGCAGCTCCGTGGTCCGGGCGCCGGCGAAGAACGTGGGCCAGTCGACCGGGACGCCGCGGGTGTGGAGCGCGGCGACGGCCCTGGTGAGCGTGTGCGTCTCGGGTTGTCCTCGGCGGGTGGTGGCGATGGCGGTGGCGTCGCCGGTGGCGGCGGCCGTGGCGAGGACGGTGTCGGGGCCGATCTCGAGGAAGGTGTCGACGTGGTGGGTGGTGGTGAGGGTGGTGACGGCGCCGTGGAAGCGGACGGCCTGGCGGACCTGGTCGACCCAGTGGTCGGCGGTGGGCCGCAGTGGTTGGCCGTCGACGGTGGAGACGAGGGGGATGCGGGGTTCGTGGTGGGTGACGGACGCGGCGACGGCCCGGTAGTCGTCGAGCATGGGGTCCATCAGGTGGGAGTGGAAGGCGTGCGAGACGGTGAGGCGCTTCGTGCGGTGGCCCTGGGCGGCGAGTGCCTCGGCGGCGGCGCGGGTGGCGGCCTCGTCGCCGGAGATGACGACGTTGGTGCCGGTGTTGACGGCGGCGATGCCGACGGTGCCGGTGAGGTGGGGGGTGACCTGTTCCTCGGTGGCTTCGACGGCGATCATGGCGCCGCCGGCGGGGAGGGCCTGCATGAGGCGGGCGCGGGCGGCGACGAGGGTGGCGGCGTCGGTGAGGTCGAGGATGCCGGCGATGTGGGCGGCGGCGAGTTCGCCGATGGAGTGTCCGGCGACGGCGTGGGGGTGGACGCCCCAGGATTCGAGGAGTCGGTGCAGGGCGACCTCGAAGGCGAACAGGGCGGGTTGGGTGTAGCCGGTCTGGTGCAGCTCGTCGGTGTCGATGACCTCGCGTAGGGGCCGGTCGAGGTGCTTGTCGAGGGCAGCGCAGGCTTCGTCGAAGGCGGTGGCGAAGACGGGGTACGCGGCGGCGAGTTCGGCGCCCATGCCCGGCCGCTGCGCCCCCTGCCCGGTGAACAGGAAGGCGAGCCGCCCGCCCGTGCCGGCGGGGGTCGGCTGCACGCCGGCCTCCAGCGCGCGTACCAGCTCCGCGAGGTCGCGGCCCACCACCGCGGCGCGGTGCTCGAACGCGGTGCGCCCGACGGCCAGCGTGAACCCGACGGCCAGGGCGAACCCGACGTCCTCGGGATCGCGGCCCGCCACCGCGCCGGCCAGGCGCGCGGCCTGCGCCCGTACCGCCTCCGGAGTCCGTCCGGAGAGGACCCAGGGGATCACCGGCGGTTCGGCCGCGGCGACCGGCTCGGGGGCCTCCGCCGGCTCGGGCTCCTCCAGCACCACGTGCGCGTTGGTGCCGCTGATGCCGAACGACGACACGGCGGCACGACGCGGGCGGTCGCCGGCGGGCCACGCCACCGGCTCGGTCAGCAGCGACACCGCCCCCGCCGACCAGTCGACCTTCGGGGACGGCTCGTCGACGTGCAGGGTGCGCGGCAGCAGCCCGTGCCGCAGCGCGCCCACCATCTTGATCAGGCCGGCGACGCCGGCCGCGGCCTGGGTGTGACCGATGTTCGACTTGATCGAGCCCAGCCACAGCGGCCGGTCCCGGTCCCGCCCGTAGGTGGCCAGGATCGCCTGCGCCTCGATCGGGTCCCCCAGGACCGTGCCCGTGCCGTGCGCCTCGACCACGTCGACCTGGCTCGCCGACAGCCGCGCGTTGGCCAGCGCGGCCCGGATCACCCGCTGCTGCGCCGGCCCGTTCGGGGCGGTCAGGCCGTTCGAGGCCCCGTCGGAGTTGACGGCCGTGCCGCGAACGACCGCCAGCACCCGGTGGCCGTTGCGCCGCGCGTCCGACAGCCGCTCCAGCACGAGCACGCCGACGCCCTCGGACCAGCCGGTCCCGTCGGCGGCGGCGGCGAAGGACTTGCAGCGGCCGTCCGGCGACAGCCCGCGCTGCCGGGAGAACTCGATGAACGTCTCCGGGGTCGCCATCACGGTCACGCCGCCGGCCAGCGCCAGCGTGCACTCGCCGTTGCGCAGCGCCTGCCCGGCGAGGTGCAGGGCGACCAGGGAAGACGAGCAGGCGGTGTCGACGGTGACCGCCGGCCCCTCCAGCCCGAACGTGTACGCCACCCGGCCCGAGGCGATCGAGCCCGTGGAGCTGTTGCCCGTGTAGTCGTGGTACATCATCCCGGCGAACACGCCGGTGGCACTGCCCCGCAGCCCCACCGGGTCGATGCCCGCGTTCTCCAACGCCTCCCACGAGGTCTCCAACAGCAGCCGCTGCTGCGGGTCCGTGGTCAACGCCTCGCGCGGGCTGATCCCGAAGAACTCGGCGTCGAAGTCCGCGGCGTCGGGCAGGAAGCCACCCTCGCGGGTGTACGACCGGCCCGGCGTGCCCGGGGTCGGGTCGTACAGCTCCCCCACGTTCCAGCCCCGGTCCGTGGGGAAGCCGCCGATCCCGTCGCGTCCGGCGGCGACCAGGTCCCACAGGTCCTCCGGCGTACGCACGCCCCCCGGATACCGGCACGCCATGCCGACGATCGCGATGGGCTCGTGCGCGGCCTCCTCCGCGTCACGCAGCTTCCGCCGCGTCTCGCGCAGCTCCGCTGTCGTCCGCCTGAGGTAGTCGAGCAGCTTTTCCTCGTTGTCGGGCATCGACGTCACTCCAAGGGCGGACCGGTGGGGGATCGTGTGCTAGAGCGGGATGTGCCCGTGCGCGCCGCGCCGCCGGACGGGGCCGGCGGCGAGCGCGGACACGGGACGGGCCCGGGTGTCCTCCGGGCGGACGGCCTCGTCGACCAGGCCGAGGTCGGGTGCGCGGCCGGGGCCGCCCACGACCCGCGCGTGGTCTGCGACGCCCCGTGCCACGAGTTCGCGGCGTCCGGTCCCGCCGGGCGCCGCGATCGTCGTGCGGTGGATGGCGACGACCTCGGCGAGGGCGTCGAGCAGCGTGGCGTCGAGCAGCGTGGCGCCGCGCCGCCGCGCCGGCCGGGACAGCCGGTGCAGCGGGGCGCGGCATTCGCGCTCGGTGGTCATCGCGATCAGCTCACCCTGCGCTCGTGACCCTGCCAGAATCGCTCGCGCAGCTCGCGGCGCAGGATCTTGCCGCTGGGGTTGCGGGGCACCCGGTCGATGAACTCGTAGTGCAGGGGCTGCTTGAAGGCGGCGAGCTTGCCGCGCAGGTGCAGGGCGAGGTCACTCTCGGTGAGCTGCTGCCCCTCCACCGGCACCACGAACGCGTGCACGGCCTCGCCCCAGCGCTCGTCCGGCACGCCCACGACGGCCGACTCGGCGACCAGCGGGTGGCGCCCGATGACGTGCTCGACCTCCGCCGGGTAGACGTTCTCCCCCGCCACGATGATCATGTCCTTGATCCGGTCCCGGATGAACAGGTAGCCGTCCTCGTCCAGCACCCCCGCGTCACCGGTGACGACCCAGCCGTCGACGAGCGTCTTCGCCGTGGCCTCGGGCAGGTTCCAGTACTCGACCATCGCCGCCGGCGTACGCAACCAGACCTCGCCGATCTCGCCGGGCGGCAGCGGCTCGCCCCGGCTGTCGGCGATCTTGACCTCGAAGCCCGGGTAGGGGCGTCCCGCCGCCTGCATCCGGCCGCTGTCCGGCGTGTGGTCGGCCGGGGGCAGGCAGATGGCCGTGTTGCCGGTCTCGGTCAGCCCGTAGATCTGGGCGAACTCGCAGCCGAAGCCCTCGACGCAGCGGGCCAGCAGCGCCGCCGAGATGGGCGCGCCACCGTAGACCACCTTGCGCAGCGAGGTGAAGTCCTCCTTCGACACGCCGGGCTCCGCCAGCAGCAGCCGCAGCATCGCGGGCACCAGGCAGGCGGTGGTGACGCGCAGCGTCCTGATCAGCTCGACCGCGCCCGCCGTGGTGAACTCGCGCATGACCACGTTCGTCACGCCCGACACGAAGCCCTGCGTCGCCCACCACAGGCCGCCGATGTGGAAGCCGGCCATGCCGACGAGGCTGACGTCGCCCTCGCGCCAGTCGATCCAGTCCAGCTCCGCCGAGGCGAGCGCCTGGCGTACCGCGAAGAAGCTGCGGTGCGCGAGGACGACGCCCTTCGGCAGGCCCGTCGTTCCGCTTGTGTACATCTGCACCAGCGGCGTGTCGGGGGTGACCCTGGCCAGCACGTTCGCGTCCGGCTGCGCCGACACCCAGGCGGTGAAGCCGGCCCCGGCGGCACCCGGCTCGTCGAGCCCGACCACCCCGGTCAGCGTCGGCAGTTCCGCCGCCAGCTTCTCGGCGACGGCGGCCGAGTCCGAGTCGACGAAGAGCAGGGCCGCGCCCGAGTCGCGCAGGATGTGCTCGACCTCGCCGGCGGCCAGCCGCCAGTTGATCGGCACCAGCACCACGCCCGTCTTCGCGGCGCCGAAGAGCAGCTCGTAGTAGTGCTCGGACTCCCTGCCCAGGTAGGCGATGCGGTCACCGGGGCGCAGGCCCGCCGCCTGGAGGGCGCGCGCCACCTGGTTGCTGACGCGGTGCAGGGTGGCGTAGTCGACGCGCCGGCCCTCGCAGACCATGGCGACGACGTCCGGCTGCTGGACGGCGTGCCTGCGCACCACGTCGACGAGGGTGCGCAACTGAACAGTCACCGGGGTCCTCCTCAGGGGACGTACGGGTGGAGGCGGCTCACGCCGCGTCGGCCTGGAAACGCATGCCGGGCGGGTTGACCAGCGCCATCCGTACCTCGCCGTCGGCGACGCCACCCTGGGTGTCCCAGAAGCGCCAGGGCATGTCGATGATCTGGACCGGCTTGCTGCGGTTGCGCTCGCTGAACTCGGCGAAGGAGACCTCGCCGTGGAACGACGACGAGTCGATCGGCCGGCGGAACCTGCTGGTGAAGTTCGCGATGAGCATGTCCGGCAGCTGCTTGGCCCAGTAGTCCTCCATCGTCCACGCGGCCAGCGCGGGCACCGCCCGGTCCTGGACGCACTTGGCGATCAGGTAGTACATGAGCTGGTTGAAGCAGATGTTCACCTCGACCGAGTTGAGGTGACCGGTGTCGTCGATGTAGCACGGGTACGGGATGGCGAACTCGCCCTCCGCGCTCGCCAGCCCGTTGGCGACGGTGACCGTCGCGGACTTGAGGTACTGGGTCTTCGGCCTCGCGTACGGGCGCAGCACGTCCGAAAGCAGTCCCGGGTCGTTGGCAAATGTCGCACGCCCGATAGGCGCACTGTTCTTCACCGGCGATGTGGTCATTGCTATTCCTCCTTTGCGCACGAGTGCGAAATTGAAGGTAATCGCGGCCGGCCCATCAGCCGGTAACAGCGGAAGAACTCAGCCGACGCCCGTGGCGGACCCGGCCGACGAGCCGGTCCAGCAGCATGTCGGAGGTGAGCGACAGGTCCGCGAGCAGCGGGTCGGTCGACAGCAGCGCCAGGTGCAGCGCCTGGATCCGCTCCGAGGGCTCGATGCCGAGTTCGTTCATCATCCGCCGCCGGAACCGCAGGTAGACCTCCAGCGCCGCCGGCGTACGCCCCGACCGGTGCAGCGCGAGCATCAGCATCGTGTGCGCCGACTCGTGCAGCGGGTGCTCCACGACCAGCGACGCGAGCTCGGAGGTCGCCTCCCGGTGCCGCCCCAGGCAGAGGTCGGCGTCGATCCTGGTGGTGTACGCGTAGAACCGCCGCTCCTCGAGCCGCGCGGCCTGGGCGCGCAGTTGCGGGCCCCACTGGCCCTGGTGCACGACGTTGCCGCGCCAGAGCGCCAGCGACCGGCGCAGGTGCGCGCCCGCCTGTTCGTAGTCGCCCGCGTGCATCGCCGCGGTGCCCGCCGTGACCAGCTCGTCGAACTCGACGATGTCGAGCTGCTTCGGGTCCACCCGCAGCGTGTAGCCCCCGGAGCAGGTGAGCAGGACGTCGCGCGCGATGTCCTCGACGGAGCCGCCGAGCACGCCGCGGAAGAGCTTGCGCACCTTGAACATGTACGTCTGGAGGGTGGCGTGGGCGGTGCGGGGCGCCCCCGTGCTCCACAGCTCCCGGACGAGCACCGACGCGCCGACCGGCTGGTTCACGTTGAACAGCAACGCGGACAGGACCAGCCGCAGCTTCGGTGCGCTCGGTGCGATGTCGACCCCGTCGTGCCGGATGACGAGCGGGCCGAGCAGTTCGAACCGCAGCCCGGCGAGCGGGTTCCCCGCCGGGTGCCGTGGTGGCACGACCGGCGGCGGCTCGGGGCGCCGGACTTCCGTCGCGGGTTCGGCCGCCGACTCCAGCAACGCGGCGAGGAGCGTCAGTTTCTCCTCGTGCGACATCGATCCCAGTTCCGCAAACTTGGTAATCATTTCGCCGACCTCGCTATCAGTCGGATCCACCGCACTTTCCACCGCCGACGAGTGCGTCGGCGACTGGTTCCGTGACGGGAGCGACGATTCCGACCAGGGGGAGTCAGGACAGGCTTCCACGCTATTCCAAGCGAAGGTCGAGCCGATAGTGACCGCGTCATGGACGGGCATGACCAAACGAGGGGGCAGCATGTGACCGCGGCACTTGCCCGCAGCCTGCGCTGCCGCGAGGCTGGCTGGAGGCACGCTGGAGTGTCGCTGGAGCGGCACTGGTCGAGCAGGGAGCAGCCATGTCGGGTGGGGATGCACAGCTGCGCGTCGGGTTCAAGCGGCACCTGCGGGCCCACGTGGTACGCGGTGACGCGGTCTACCTGCTCTCCGAGCGCGGCGCGACCTCGGTCAGCGGGGCGCACGTCGAGGCCCTGGCCCCGCTGCTCGACGGCACCCGTGACCTGGCGGAACTCGTCCGGGACAGTCCGGCCGGGATGTCGCCCGCCGAGATCGGCACGGTCGTCCGGCGGCTCGTCGACGCCGGCCTGGTGACGCTGCGGCCGGCGCGGGAGGCGGAGGCCGACGAGCCCGCGCTCGCGTACTGGGAGGCGGCGGGTCTGGACCCCACCGCCGCCGTACGGGCCACCGCCGCCGCCCGGGTCGACCTCGTCCGCGTCGGCGGCCGTGCGGCGGATGCCGTGGCGGCGACAGACGCGCTGCGCGCGGCCGGGTTGACGGTGACGCCGGTGTCCGGGAACTTTTCGGCCCCGTCCGCCGACTTATCGATTGTGCTCTGTGAGGACTACCTCGACGAGGGGTTGGCTGCCGTCGACGCCGCGCATCGCGCGGCAGGCCGGCCCTGGCTCCTCGCGAAGCCGGGCGGCGCACAGGTGTGGGTGGGGCCCGTGTTCGACCCCGCCGCCGCGACGGGGTGCTGGCACTGTCTGGGGCACCGGCTGCGCGGCCACCGCCAGGCCGAGACGCGCCTGCGCGCCGTCGTCGGCTCCGACACGGAGATCGGCACCCCGCCGGTGTCGCTGCCCCCGCTCGGCGCCGCCGCCCTGCACCTGGTGGCGTTGGAGGCCGCGAAGTGGACGGCCGGGCTCCGGCACGACGGGCAGCGCACGGTGTGGACGTTGGACAGCGTCACCCTGCGCGGCGCCCACCACGAGGTGCGCGCCCGGCCGCAGTGCCCCGAGTGCGGCGACCCCGGCATCGAGCGGGACCGGGCGTTCCGTCCGGTGCCGCTGCGCAGCCGGCCGAAGGCGTCCCGCAGCGGCGGCAGCCACCGCGCCCTGCCGCCGGAGCGGGTGCTGCGCGACTACGGGCACCTGGTGAGCCCGGTCAGCGGCGTGGTCAAGGAGATCACCCGCGACGGGCGGGGCCCGGCCTTCTTCAACTCGTTCCGCTCCGGCCCGAATCTCGCGATGACCACCCGCAGGAACGCGGAGCAGATGCGTTTCGCGCTGCGGGCCGAGAACGGCGGCAAGGGCGTGACCCCCGTGCACGCCGAGGTGAGCGCGCTGTGCGAGGCCATCGAGCGGCACAGCGCGTACTTCCACGGCGACGAGGCCCGGGTCACCGGCAGCTACACCGAGCTGGCGGGCACCGCCGTCCACCCCGACGACTGCCTGCTGTTCGACGAGCGGCAGTACGCCGACCGCGACCGCTGGAACGCCACCTGCTCGCCGTTCCAGTACGTGTGCGCGCCGTTCGACGACGCGGCCGTGACGAGCTGGACGCCGGTGTGGTCGCTCACCGAGCAGCGGCACCGCCTGCTGCCCACCTCGATGCTCTACTTCAACGTGCCGGAGCAGCACGGCGGCATGTCGCTGTGCGCGGACTCCAACGGCAACGCCGCCGGCAGCAGCCTGGAGGACGCGCTGCTCCAGGGCCTGCTGGAGGTGGTGGAGCGCGACGCCGTGGCCCTCTGGTGGTACAACCGCACCCAGGCCCCCGCGGTGGACCTGGACAGCTTCCGCGACCGCTGGATCGACGAGCTGCGGGAGGTCTACGCGGGCCTGCACCGCGAGGTGTGGGTGCTGGACGTGTCGTCGGACGTCGGGATCCCCACCATGGCCGCGCTGTCCCGGCGCACCGACAAGCGGTGCGAGGACATCATGTTCGGCTTCGGCACCCACCCCGACCCGCGGGCGGCGCTGGTCCGCGCGCTCACCGAGATGAACCAGTTGATGCCGACCGTGGCGGAGGTCGGCGGCGACGACGGCGGGTACGGCTGGTCCGATCCGGACGCCGTACGGTGGTGGCGCACCGCCACCTGGGCCGGGGACGCCTACCTGCGGCCCGATCCGGCGGTGCCGGCGCGCCGGCTCGCCGACTACCGCCACACCCCGACGGACGATCTGCTGGCCGACGTCCGCTCGGTGCAGCACAGGTTGGAGGCACTGGGGCTCGACGTGCTCGTGCTCGACCAGACCCGCCCGGACGTCGGGCTCCCCGTGGTGAAGGCCATCGTGCCGGGGATGCGCGGCTTCTGGGCGAGGTTCGCGCCGGGCAGACTGTTCGACGTCCCGGTGCAGCTCGGCAGGCTCGACCGCCCCACGGAGTACGAGAACCTCAACCCGATACCACTTTTCGTGTAGAGCGGGGTGCACGTGGCCCCAGCCACGCCCGTCGAGGAGCCAGGTTGCCATCCGACGCCGACACGTCCCGCCCCGGACCGAGCCTGTCGCTGTGGTCCTTCCGGGACGACGTGACCATCGAGACGGCTGAGGACGGCAGTCTGACCATCCTCACCCGCTGGGGCGACGTCCCGGTGGGCCGCCCCGCGCCCGCCGTCGAGGAGGTCCTGCACCGCATGACCTACGGGCCGGTCGCGCTCGGCAACGTCGCCGGGCTGGACGGGCGCGCCCTCCGGTCGGTCCTCGACCGGCTGCCCGGCCGGATAGTCCGCTCGCTCGGCTCGCGGGACTCGCCGGTGCCGCTGCTGTCCGTCCAGCCGGTGTCCCCGCTGGGGGTGTTCGAGCTGCCGGAGGTGGCCGAGGACCAACCGGTCAGGCTGTCCCGTTTCGCGTTCGCCCACCAGCGGGACGGCGAGCTGGTGCTCGAGTCCCCGCTGTCGCACCACCGGGTGGTGCTGCACCGGCCGCAGGTGTCGCTGGTGCTCGGCGCGCTCCCCCGCGCGACCACCGTCGTCGAGGTGGCGCGGCGGGTCGGCCTGGCGCTGCCCGGGGTGGCCGACATCGTCGCCTATCTGGTCGGCACGGGCATGGTCGTCGTCGGTGAGGCCGGCACGTCGCGGTTCCACGAGGACTCCGACCCCACGCTGGCGATGTGGTCGCCGTACGACCTGCTGTTCCACTCGCGCAGCAGGCTCGGCACGCACGACGACCCCGCCGGCGCGACGTTCCGTCACCTCGCGACCCTGCCGCCCCCGGCCGCCGTCAAGCCGGCGCCCGCCGGGCCGCGGATCCCGATGTACCGGCCGCCCGTCTCGGTTCCGCACGGGATGACGCTCACCGAAGCCGTCGACCGGCGCCGGTCCACCCGCGCGTTCGCCGAGGCGGCGCCGTCGACCCGCGAACTCGGGGAACTGCTGTTCCACGCGGCGCGGGTCCGGATGCAGACGGTGGCCACGGCTCCCGACAACGTGCGGTACACGGTGACGCGACGGCCGTATCCCAGCGCGGGTTCGCTGTACGAGCTGGAGTTGTACCTGACGGTGGACCGCTGCCCGGACCTGCGGCGCGGGATCTACCACTACAGCCCGGTCGAGCACGCGCTGACCCTCGTCAACGCCAGTCCGGCGGACATCGACGAGATGCTCGTCAACGCCCGGGTGTCCGTCGGGGACCGGCGGCCCCCGCCGGTGCTGATCACCATGACCGCGCGGGTGGGCAGGCTCTCCTGGGTGTACGACAGCATCTCCTACGCCACCACCCTGAAGCACGTCGGCATGCTCCAGCAGACGCTCTGCCTCGTCGCCACGATGCTCGGGCTCGCCACGTGCGCCCTGACCATGGGCGACGCCAGGGTTTCCGCATCGGCGTTCGGGCTCGACTGGCCGGCGGAGGTCGGGGTCGGCGAATTCGCCATCGGACTACCCGAAAACGACATGTCCTGTAACGACGAGTACCTGGGCGTGCACGGAATGTGAATGGGTCGATCGACCGTCGGCAAATGGCTCGGCGACGCTTCGCACGTGGGCGCGAAAACAGCATTCAGGATGTGTGCGGGCGCGTGATAGAACGGGGTTAATTGCGCCGGCCCGACAGGGGATGCCAAGTTGATCAAGGTGTTGTTGGCCGAGGACATGCACATGGTCCGCGATGCGCTGGTCGCGTTGCTCAACCTGGAGCCGGACATCGAGGTCGTCGCCGCGGTCGCCTCGGGCACGGAGATCCTCCCCATGGCGCGGCGGTTCCGGCCCGACGTCGCCGTGATCGACATCGACCTGCCGGGCAAGGACGGGCTCTCCGCCATCGCCGACATCCAGGCCCACCTGCCGGAGATCCGCACCCTGGTCCTGACCGCGCTCGGCCGACCGGGCACCCTGCGCCGGGCGTTGTCCGCGAAGGCGACCGGCTTCCTGCTGAAGGACGCCCCGACCGAGCAGCTGGTCGACGCCATCCGCAGCGTCGCCGCCGGTCGCCGGGTCGTCGACAGCCAACTCGCGATGTCCGCCTGGGACAGCGCCGAGTGCCCCCTCACGGCGCGCGAGACCGAAGTCCTCCGCCTCACGGCGGAGGGACTCCAGGCCGTCGACATCGCGGCGCAGATGTTCCTGTCAGTCGGCACCGTCCGCAACTACCTGACCACGATCGTCAACAAGCTCTCCGCGCGCAACCGCGTCGACGCCATCCGGGTCGCCCGGGAGGCCGGCTGGTTGTGACCGGGACGCCCCGTGGCGCTCCAGCCGCAGGGGCACCCGGGCGCAGAGCCGGAACTGGTCCGGCTGCTGGTCGACCGTCAGCGAGCCGCCGATCTCCTCGGCGCGTACGCACAGGTTGCGCAGCCCGTTCCGCCCGCTGCCCGGGTCCCTGGGCGGCCCGACGGCCAGGTCGTCGTTCACGATCTCGATCCAGGCGTCGTCCTGCGTCTGCCGGATGGTGATGTCGCAGCGCTTGGCCTTGCTGTGCCGCAGGATGTTGGTCACCCCCTCCCGCAGCACCGTGGCGAGCACCGTGCTCACCTGGACCGGCAGGTCCAGGTGGTCGCTGTCCAGCCGCACCTGGATGTCCGCGGCGGACAGCACGGACACGGCGGACCGGCACTCCTCCTCCAGCGACAGTTCGCGGTAGCCACTGGCGACGGTCCGCGCGTCGGAGAGGGCGACCCGCGATATCTCCAGGATCTCCAGCAGCTGGTCGCTCGCCTCCTGCGGCGACTTCTCCATCAGCCGGTGCACCAGCTCGATCTTGAGCGAGATGGCGGACAGGCTGTAGCCGAGCAGGTCGTGCAGGTCGCGGGCGAACCGCAGCCGCTCCCGCAGCACCGCCATGCGGGCGATCTCCGCACGGCTCTCCTGCACCTCGACGACGAGGGCGGTCAGCCGGGACAACCCGTACACCACGAGCCCCGTCGTGACGGTGGAGATCGCGGTGTAGAGCATGTCGATCGGAGCACGGGTGAAGATCCACTGTGCGACGGCCATCGAGGCGACGATGAGGACGAAGGTCACCCACGCCGTGACCGCCCGCAGCACGAGCAGCACGCTGCCGGCCAGGAAGCCCGGCATGCCGACCCACGCCTGCCCGAAGGTCAGGATCGGCAGATAGACCAGCGCGGCCTGGGTGGCGAGGACGCCGTAGCCCAGCGGCGTGCGCAGGCGTCCGTTGTCCCGGCCGTACCACAGCAACTGCATCGCCATCAGGACGGCGATGCACGTGAACGACAGCGCGATGGCCACTGGACCGACCGGCAGGAACATGACGTGGATGAAGCCGATGAGGCTGATGCTTGCGAAGACGGCGGTGACGACGCCCATCGCGAGACGGGGCGCCGGTAGCGGCGCGGCCCCTCGCGATGATGAGCGCCCTGATGTGACGGAGAGGTTCACGGCAGCAGCGCTCTCGTTTGTTCTAGCGCAGCCAGCGTACGCCCAGAGGCCAACTGGCCCCGTACCCGGTGTGGCCGGCCCCCCGCCAGCCGCGATGCCCGGTAGCGGGCGTCGATCCAACAACCACGACACACTCCCCAGTGATCGACCCGAGGGCGGGAATGCCTCGTCGACCCGCGCAACAACCCGGTGCGGCCGATCGGACGCCGACAGGCGTCGCACCCCACAGAGTTGTTACGCAACGCAAACGTTTTTGACGGATTCCCGGCCCCGAATTGCGATGTGCCCTTACGGACACCTTCCCCCTTGAGGGTCGACCTTTCCACAAAAAAATGACGGCCGTCAAGCCGTCCACCCCTGGCCGCCGCAGCGCGAAAGGGTCCTAATCGATGCTAGGGAACATTTGCCACCGTCACGTCATATCCTCTAGTAGGGACATTTGACGCGGTGACCGCCGCGCGGTGGCGAGGGCCTACCGGGGCAGCGCCGGACGCCGCCGAGGGGCCGGTGCCAGGACCGACACGAGGTCGCGGCGGGCCCGCGCGACGCGGGAGCGGATCGTGCCGACGGGACAGCCGCACAGTGCGGCCGCCTCCGCGTAGCCGAGGCCCACGACCTGGGTGAGCACGAACGCGGCACGGCGGGCCGCGGGCAGCGTGCGTACCGCGAGGTTGAGCGCGACCGTGTCGTCCGGGCCGGGCAGGTGGTGGGCCGCGGAACGCTCCGCGGTGGCCTGCCAGTCCTGGTCGGACACGATCCGGGGCCGGCTCGCGGCGGCGCGGAAGTGGTCTGCGGCCACGTGCCGCGCGATGGCCAGCAGCCAGGACCGTGCGTGGTGGCGCCCGGTGAACTGGTGCGCGCTGCCCAGCGCGCGGACGAACGTCTCCTGCGTCAGGTCCTCGGCGTCGGCGTACCCGACCAGGTAGACCAGGAATCGCCAGACGTCACGCTGCGTGCTGCGGACGAGAGGATCCGCCGCGGAACGGTCGCCGCGCCCGACGGCCAGGGCCAGAGCCGTGACCGCGCTTTCTTCCAGTGGCTCCGACATGAATTCACGGTAACCATGCGGGATGCCGAGAAGAAGGGATTCCAGTGGCAGTCCAGTCGGCCTCATCGCCGGGAACCAGAATTCGATGGAACCGTTCGGCCAGCGTGCCGGGCGTCCCGGGGACCGCGCGGCGCACGGGCGCGGTGAAGGCGGCGACGGGCGCGCGCCCGACGGGGGCCGCGCGCCCGGGGCGCGCCGCCCGCCCGTCGGGACGCCGCCCGGCCGGATCCGGCCGGGCGGCGGGCACGTCCGCCGCACCCGGCTCAGCCCGTCTTGGCCAGCGGCCGGGCGCCGTACGTGACGCGGACGACCCCGTCCTCGTGACGTTCCGTCTCGGCGGTGACCCCGAAGACCCCGGACAGCACCTGGGGCGTGAGCGCCTCCAGCACCGGCCCCGACGCGACCACCTCCCCGCGGTCCAGCACGACGAGGCGGTCGCAGCTGCGCACCGCGAGGTCCAGGTCGTGCAGCACCGCCAGCGTGGTGACGGCCAGCGTGTGCACCAGTTCCAACAGCTCGAACCGGGCCCGGATGTCCAGGTGGTTGGTCGGCTCGTCGAGCACCAGGAGCTGCGGCTGCTGGGCCAGCGCCCGGGCGAGCAGCACCCGCTGCCGCTCACCGCCGGACAGCGAGCCGTAGATCCGGTCCGCGTGCCCCAGCATGCCGGTGCGCTCCAGCGCGTCGGCGACGATGTCGTTGTCGTCGGCCGTCTCGCGGTCGAACACCCCCTTGTGCGGGGTCCGGCCCAGCGCGGCGACCTCCCGCACGGTCAGGCCCGGCGGGGTGGGGCTGTTCTGCAACACGGCGGCGGTCCGCCGCGCGGCCGCCCGCGCCGACAGCGACCAGACGTCCTCGTCGCCGAGCAGCACCTGCCCGCCGGCGGGCCGGACCGACCGGTAGATGGTCCGCAGGAGCGTGGACTTGCCGCTGCCGTTGGGGCCGATCAGGCCGACGACCTCGCCGGGCGCGACCTCCATGCTGACGTCGCGGAGGATCGGCGTACCACCGATGGAGACGCACACCTGCTGCACCTGAAGCTTCATGAGTGGGACAGGCTCCTATCCCGGCGCATCAGCCAGATGAAGAACGGTGCGCCGAAGAGGGCGGTCAGGATGTTGAGGGGCAACTCGTTCGGCGGGTCGACCGTCCGGCACAGCAGGTCGACGATCACGAGGTAGACCGCGCCGACGAGGGCCGCGAGGGGCAGCACCCGGCGGTGGTCCACGCCGAACGCGAGCCGCACCAGGTGGGGCACCATCAGCCCGACGAAGCCGATGCCACCGGCCACGGCGATGAGCACGCCCGCGAGCAGCGACGTCAGGACGATCGACACGATCCGCAGCCGCTTGACGTCGATCCCGAGGGCGGTCGCCGACTCGTCGCCGGTGACGAGCGCGTTGAACTGCCGGGCGTACATGGTCAGCAGCACGGTCACCGCGAGGACGACCACGCCCGCGACCTGGAGTTGCTCCCAGCGGGCGCCCGCGACGCTGCCGAGCAGCCAGAACATGATCTGGCGCATGTTGTTGGGCGTCGTCTGCAACTGGAGCAGGCTCGTGATCGAGGTGAACACGTAGCTGATCGCGACCCCCGCGAGTACGAGCCGGACCGGGTTGAGCCGGCCGTGTTGCTGCCCGAGGGTGAAGACCAGCGCCACCGCCAGCATCGCGCCGACGAACGCCGCGCCCGACACCCCGAGTCCGCCGGCCGCGCCGGCGCCCAGCGCCATCACGGTGACGGCGCCGACCGAGCCGCCCGCCGACACGCCGAGGATGAAGGGGTCGGCGAGCGGGTTGGCCACGAGGGCCTGCAGCACGACGCCCGCTACCGCGAGCCCGGCGCCGCACAGCGCGGCCAGCAGCACCCGTGGGATCCGGAAGGTCCAGACGATCTGGTCGTGGGCCGGGTCCACGGCGGGGGTCGCCCCGGTCAGGTGCGCCCAGACGATCCGGCCGGTGTCGCCGATGGAGACCGGCACCGAGCCGACGGCCGCCGCGACGAGGATCAGGACGACCAGCAGTACGCCGAGCACGAGCAGGCACAGCGGCAGGGGCGCGCCGTGCAGGGGGGCCGGCCGGGTGGCGGGGCGCTTCGGCGCGGCCGACACCCGGCCGTTGGTGGAACGCGACAAGGTGGTCATGGCGCTCAGAACGCCTCGGGGTGCGCGGCCTGCGCGATCTTGGCGACCGCGAGGTGGTTGCTGGGGCCGAGGTAGATCGAGTCGGACAACACGACGTAGCGGTTGTTCTTCGCCGCGTCCCACTGCGGGAACTGGGCGAGCAGCTTCTTCGCGTCCGCGTCCGGATCCTTCGACATGTAGTTCACGACGAGCAGGACGTCCACGTCGGCCTTGGCGACCTGTTCGCGGGAGAGGTTGGCGAACATCTGGTCGGTGGCGCCCTCGAAGGCGTTCACCGCACCCGACTTGGCCATGATGTCGTTCCAGATCCCGTTGCCGCCGACCGAGCTGAACTCCCCACCCATCGCCATGCCGGGGATGATCAGCATGACCTTCTGCTTCGGCAGGCTCGCGGTCTTCGTCCCGACCTCGGCGATGCGCGCCTTCGAGTCGGCGATGATCTTCTCGGCGCGCTCGGACACCCCGAAGATGGCCCCGAGGTCGCGCAGCAGCGCGTAGCTGTCCTCGACGGTCGGCGTGCCGGAGACCGTGCCGACCTCACCGCACGAGCTCTTCGGGGCGTACGTGTTGGCCCCCACGGCCGCGAGGTCGTCGCGGGTGGCGAAGCCCGCCTCGGCGCGGAAGCCGCCGTCGTACGTGGAGATCACGAAGTCGGGCGTCAGCCCGATCATGGCCTCGCGCGGGATGTCCGACATGTCGTTGAGCTTGATGTTGCCCGTCGGCAGCTTCTTGATCGCGTCGACCCGGCCGTCGACCTCGGAGGCGCCGTAGGACTGCGCGTTGGCGACGATCCGGTCGGCGACGCCGAGTTCCAGCAGCGCGGAGACCTCCGCGACCGACCCGCCGTTCATCACGACCACGCGGCTCGGCGCCTGCTGGTAGGTGTACTTCTTGCCGCAGTTGCTGATCGTCACCGGGTAGCCCGCCTTCGGCGGGTCGTTCGACTGGCCGGCCTCGCTCTTGGCCGTCGAGCATGCCGTCGTGAGAAGCAGGGCGGCGACGGCCGCCGCGAGGGGGAGTCGCTTGAGTTTCATCCGGTCCTCCGAGCAGTTGACGTGGCGACGGGCGACGGCGCCGCCGCCTCTTCCGCTGCCGCGGCCGCGGCCGCGGGCTTGGGCAGGTGGTGCAGACGGACACTGACCAGGCCGGCGCAGATCGCGGAGGCCGCGAGCAGGAGCGCGGTGACCGCGAAGGCCGTCGCGTGGTCGGCGAAGGGCACGTCGGGGTCGCCGGGCGTCGCGCCGAGCACGGTGCGGTAGCAGACCCCCGCGACCGCGACCCCGAGCGCCAGGCCGAACTGCGTCACGGTGGTCGCCATGCCGGACGCCGCGCCCGCCTCGGCGGGCCTGACCCGGCCGAGGATCCCGGCCACCAGGGGTGAGACGACCAGGCCCTGCCCGAAGCCGGCCAGCGTGACCACCGCGACGAGCATGGGCGCCTGCGCGGACTCGGGCGCCTGGACGACGGCCGCGCTGGCCAGCAGGACGGCGGCGAGCAGGCCGCAGCCCACGGCCGGGGTCGGCGCCGGGACCAGGCGTGCCACCCGGCGGCTCGCCGCGGAGCCCAGCGAGAAGCCGATCCCGAGCGGTACGAACATCAGCGCCGCCGTGAGCGGCGTGAAGCGCAGCCCCGTCTGCAGGTAGTAGGTGAACACGAGGAAGAGCCCCGAGTTCGTGGCGAACAGCGCCAGCACGGTCACCAGGGACAGCCGCATCCCGGGGGCGGTGACGACCCGCGGCGGGAACAGCGGCTCGCCGCCCTCGCGATGCAGGCGCCGCTGCTGGCGCACCAGCACGACGGCCAGGACGAGGGCGAGCGGCACGCCGAGCCACAGCCACGGCGAGCCGTCCGTCCCGAAGACCAGGGGCACGAGCAGGGCCGGCGCCGCCACGATGGTGAGCGCCGCGCCCGCGAGGTCGAGGCGGTGCGGCGCCTTCGGCACGGTACGCGGCAGGATCCCGCCCAACGCCAGGATCGCGATCCCGACGGGCACGTTGACGAGCAGCGCCGGCCGCCAGCCGAGGCCGAAGAGGTCGGCCTCGACGATGAGACCGCCGCCCGCGATGCCGCTGATCACGCCCAGGCCGATGACCACGCCGTAGACGCTGATGGCCCTCGCCAGCCGCTCCGGGTCCTGCATCGTGGCCCGGATGATCGCGAGCACCTGGGGTGCCATGAACGCCGCCGTGGCGCCCTGCAGGAAGCGGGCCACGATGAGCAGGTCGGCGTCCGGCGCGATGCCGCACAGCAACGAGGTCACCGTGAAGCCGGCGACGCCCCAGAGGAACACCGTGCGGTGGCCCATCCGGTCGCCGAGCCGCGCGCCGGTGACCATCAGGGCCCCGAAGGCGATCACGTACGCGGCGCCGACGAACTGGATCTGGTCGAAGCCCGCGTCGAGGTCGCGCTGGATGGACGGGCTGGCCACGTTGACGACGAAGCCGTCCACCTGGGTCATGAACGTCGCGGCGAGAACCGCGCCGAGTCCGAGCCACTCACGCCGTTCGCTCATGTTGCCCTCCGATGATCGCCGACAGGTGCGAGTACGGCGCCGACCCGCGCCAGGGGACCGGCGGCGAGCATGCCGTCGTGGGTGCAGTCCAGCCGGTGCACGTCGATGCGCCCGTCGACGTGTGGCTCCCAGCTCCGCGGGCCGGGCCAGTCCGGTGTCTTGCCCTCGGTCGCCTCGACGACCAGCACGTCGCCGCCGAGGCGCCGGGGCGTCCAGCCGGCGGCGAGCCGCGAGTTGCGCGCGAAGGCGTCGTACGCGAGGCGACGCTGCGCCTCGTCGAGGCCGCCGAGCACGGCCTGGCCGAGTACGGCGGCGGCGGCGTCGTGCTCGGCGGGCGGCGGCAGCTCCCGCCAGGCGGCCGGCACCGGATACGAGTCGAGCAGCGCGAGCAGGGCCACCGCCTCGCCGGCCTCCGCGAGCTGCGTGGCCATCTCGTGGGCCACCAGGCCGCCGAACGAGGCGCCGAGCAGGTGGTAGGGCCCGGCGGGCTGGATCTCACGGATGCGCCGCACATGGTCGGCGGCCAGGTCGGCGACGCTCGCGCACCCGGCGGCGGCGACCGACTGGAGTCCGTACACCGGGCGGTCGGGCAGGCTCGCCAGCAGCGCGGCGTACGACCACGCCAGCCCGGTCGCCGGCGCGACGCAGAACAGCGGCGGCCCGCTCCCCCGCGTCCGCAGCGGGAGCAGCACCTCCGTCGAGCCGCCGGCGGTGTCCGTGGCGAGCGCCGGCGCGAGCTTCGCGACGGTCGGCGCCTCGAACACCGTCCGGATGCTGATCTCCACGCCGAACTCGGCGCGTACCCGGCCCATCAGCCGGGCGACGAGCAGGGAGTGCCCGCCGAGCGAGAAGAAGTCGTCGTCGATGCCGACCTCCGGCAGGCCGAGCAGGTCGGCGAAGAGACCGCACAGGACCGCCTCGCGGTGGTCGCGGGGCGCGCGGCCGCCGACGGTCGCGGTCAGGTCCGGCGCGGGCAGCGCCGCGCGGTCGAGCTTGCCGTTCGTGGTACGCGGGATCGCCTCCAGCGCGACGAACGCGGGCGGCACCATGTAGTCGGGCAGCCGCTCCGCCACGAACTGCCGCAGCGCGGCGGGCTCCGGCGCGGCGTCGCCCACCGGCACGACGTAGCCGACGAGCCGCACCTGACCGGGCGCGTCCTCGCGGGGCACCACCGCCGCCTGGGCGACCGCGGGGTGGGCCAGCAGGACCGCCTCGATCTCCCCCGGCTCGATGCGGAAGCCCCGGATCTTGACCTGGTCGTCCGCGCGGCCGAGGAACTCCAGAGTGCCGTCGCGCCGCCAGCGGGCGAGGTCGCCGGTGCGGTACATCCGGCTGCCCGGGGGCCCGAAGGGATCCTTCACGAACCGCTCCGCGGTCTGCTCCGGACGGTCGTGGTAGCCGCGGGCGACCGGCGCCCCGGCGAAGTACAGCTCGCCCACCGTGCCCGGCGGCACGAGCCCGCGCGCCGGGTCCAGCACGTACGCCCTGGTGTTGGTCAGCGGCCTGCCCACGATCGGGTCGGCGCTCTCGGAGAGCCGGCACCAGAGGGTGTCGACGGTGCACTCGGTGGGGCCGTACAGGTTGTAGACGGTCGTGCCGGCGTCGCGCAGGGCCGTCCAGAGCGCGGGGCCGGTGGCCTCGCCGCCGAGCGCGAGCACGGCGGGCCGGTGCCGGCCGGCGTCGAGGAAGCCGTTCGCCACCAACTCCTCGGCGTACGTGGGGGTGATGTCCATGAAGTCAATCTCGTGCCGGTCGACGTAGTCGAGCATCGCGGCGGGGTCCCGACGCCGGTCGTCGTCGACGAAGTGCAGCTCGTGGCCGTCGAGCAGCCACAGCAGGCCCTCCCACGACGTGTCGAACGACAGCGACGCGGACAGCGCGGCCCGGCACACCCGGCCGGCGGCCGCCGGCCGGATCATCGTGTCGCGGTGGTGGTGGAAGAGGTTGACCAGACCACGGTGCTCGACCACGACGCCCTTCGGCACGCCGGTGGAGCCGGACGTGTAGATGAGGCAGGCCGCGTGCTCCGGCGCGAGGCCGGTGTCCGGTACGGGCGCGTCGGGCGCCTCGGCCAGCTCCGCGACGGTCGCGGGGGCGTCCACGAGCAGGACCGGGACCTCCGACTGCCGGTGCCCGGCCCACAGCGCCCCGGTGGCGAGCAGCACGACCGGCGCGCTGTCGGCGAGCATCGCCGCGACCCGCCGGGCGGGCAGGTCCGGGTCGACGGGCACGTACGCGGCGCCGGCCTTGAGCACGGCGAGCAGCGCCACGATCGCCTCGGAGGTGCGGGGCAGCAGGAGCCCCACGTGCCGGTCGGGGCCGGCCCCCCGGGCGACGAGCAGGTGGGCGAGGCGGTCGGCGCGGCGGTCGAGTTCGGCGAAGGTCAGCGTGGCGTCGCCGGCCACCAGCGCCGTACGGTCCGGCGTCGCGGCGGCCTGTGCCGCGAACAGCGCGGGTACGGTCACCGCCGGCAGGGGCCGGGCCGTGTCGTTCCACTCCTCCAGGAGGAGCCGGCGCTCGCCGTCGAGGAGCAGGTCGACGTCGGCGACCGGGGTGTCGGCGGCGTCGGTCACGCGGCGCAGGAAGGCCAGGAACCGGGTCAGGTGACCGGTGAGCTCCTCGTCGTCGTAGCAGTTCGGGTTGGCGTCGAGGACGATGCGCAGCCCGCTGCCGTCCGCCCGGTCGTACACGTGGACCACCAGGTCCTCGACGAGCCCGGCGCTGACGTTGTGCACGACGCCCCGGTGCCCGGCGAAGCGCAGGCCGTAGTCGAACGGCATGATGTTGACCGACGGGCCGAACAGCTTGCGCTCGCTGGCGACCATCCGCAGGTCGCGGCGCAGTTGCTCGTAGCGGTAGCGCAGGTGCGGGCGCCCGGCCCGCAGCTCCGCCGCGACCTGCCCGGTGAGGCTGGCCAGCGTGGCGGTGGGCTCGACGCGGACCCACAGCGGCACGACGTTGGTGACCATGCACGGCACCCGCAGCGACACCGAACCGAGCCGCGACATGACCGGCAGCGCGAGGGTCAGCTCGTCCGCGCCGGTCATCCGGTGCAGGTACGCCGCGAAGGCCGCGATGACGGTCTCGCTCCACGTGGTTCCGGTGGCCTTCGCGACCGCCTTCAACGCGTCGATGCCGGCGGTGTCGAGGTCCGCCGTGGCGCGCAGCACCGTCCGCGCCAGCTTCCCGGTGCGGCGGGCGAGCACCACCGGCGCCGGCCTGCCCTGCGCCCGGGACGTCCAGTGCTCGCGGGCGGCGGCGTACCTGTCCGAGTCGGCGTAGGCCCGGTCCTCGTCGACCACGGCGGCCAGCGCCCCGAACGTCCGGGGCGGGGGGTCCCGGCCCTCGACGAGGGCGGTGTAGAGCTCGGCGACCCGGCGGGCGACCAGGGACAGCCCGTATCCGTCCAGGGCGATGTGGTGCACGCGCTGGTACCACAGGAGGTGGTCCGGGCCGAGCCGGAGGAACGCCTGCCGGAACAGCGGGTCCTTGCGCAGGTCGACGGGGGTGTCGAGGTCCGCCCGCATCCAGGCCGTCGCGGCGGCGAGCGGATCCGCCTCGGCACTGGTGTCGATGGTGTGCAGCGGCCACGACTCGTCGTCGCGGGGGCGTTGCCACGGGCGCCCGTCGGCGTCCTCCTCGAACACCACGTTCAGCGCCTCGGCCTCGCCGACGGCCCCGCGCACGGCCGCCTCCAGCAGCCGCGCGTCGACCGGGCCGCGGATCTCCACGTACTCGGCGGTGTTGAAGGCGGGGCTGTCCGGGTCGAACTGCTGACCGGTCCAGATGCCCTCCTGGGCCGCGCCCAGCGGCAGCGGCTCAGCCATCGCCGCCCACCAGCAGCTTCACCCAGTGCTCCACCGTCGGCCGCTCGGCCAGGTCGACGAAGCTGACTTCGGCGCCGGCGTCGCGCCACCGCTCGATGAGCGTCATCAGCCGCACCGAGTCCAGGCCGCAGTCGAACAGATCCTCCGCGTCGAAACTTTCGTCCGGGCGACGGTGGAGCATCTCGGCGACGTCCGCCCTGATCCTCGCCGCCGTCAACTGACCTGCCACGTCATGCCTCTCGACCTCGTGCGATGTGGACACCGGTGGGATCCGACGGTCGACGCCGTCGGATCCCACCGCGGATCGAACGTCCGTGCGGGACTAGGCGGCGTCCACGTCGTCGTAGACGGTGACGCGGTAGGACACGGCCGGCTCCGGCGTCGCGGTGTGCAGCGCCCGGTGGACCAGGCTCTGGTTGTCCCAGAGGAGCATGTCGCCCTTCTCGAACGTCTGGAGGTGGATGTTCTCGTGCTCGTAGGTGCGGTCGAGCTGGCCGGTGGCCGTGAGCAGCTCGGTCAGCAGCTCCGGCCGGTCGTTGCCGTCCGCGTCCTGCACCGACAGCGTGAAGCCCTCGCTCAGGTAGAGCAGGGTCTCGTCCGTGTGCGGGTGCGGGAACGCGAGCGGGCTCGTCACCGGCGGGGTCTTCGCGTTGACCTCGTCGATGATCTCCGAGATCGGCCGGTAGACGTCGGTCGGCCGGATCTTGAAGTACCGCAGCACGCTGTGCGTCGCCGTCTTGTCCTTGACGGCCAGCTTCAGCTCCTCGGAGAGCTGCTCGTAGGCGGTCGCCAGGTTGATGAAGTAGGTGCCCCGGTTCTTCGACGGCACGACCTGCGGGTAGATCATGGTGATGTCGAACGGACGTGGCATGAACTGGTAGTCCGAGTGCCAGAACTTGCCGGTCTTCGGCACCCCGATCTGGCGGCCGTCCTCCTCCTTGACGTTGGAGGAGACGAACACCTCCTTCACCTCGGGGTGGTGGTAGACCGGCTCGTAGTACTCCGCGACCCGGCCCAGCCGCTGGCCGAGCGCCAGGAACTGCCGCGGCGACAGGTCCTGGTTCTTCAGCACGGCGATCTTGTTCGAGTAGATGGCCTTCTTCAGCTCGACGATGTCCTCCGGCGAGGCGGTTTCCGCGTCGAAACCCTCCACGATCACGCCGAACTTCTTTCCAGCCTGCGGGGTGATTTTCATTCGCACTCCTCTGAGCGGTGGTCCCGGGCTCCGCGTACCTCAGTAGTCGCGTCCGGTCGGTCAACAGTTCCCGCCCCGACAGATGTGCGGGGCCGAATTGCCTGCTCAATTACCGCGCTGTGGGTTCACATTTCCGCGAACTCCTCTGCGAGTCTCGGCCTGCCTCTCCCGCAGCACCTGGGCGTGACAGGCGTGGATGACGGCAGCGGCGCCGTGCGGGTCGTCGCGTACGACGAAGTGACCGCTGCCGGGGATGACGTAGTGCTGCGCCCTCGGGAGCACCCGCCGGGCCCGGAGCGCGTCGCGCAACGGGACCACGCGGTCCTGGTCGGCCCACACGAGGTTCACCGGCGTCGTGTCGGTGGCGTCGGCGCGGAACGAGTAGAGCCCCGCGTACCGGCTCAGGGCGGACAGGTCGCTGGTGATCATCGAGTTCACGTCGGCGGCGGCCACGTCCGGCCGGAGTGCGGCGGGCCGGGCCGACACGCTGCCCATGACCATCCTGCGGACCACCCCCCGGTTGAGCAGCCGCCCCCGCGTCCGCGGCCCCACGGCGGCGGTCATCCGCAGGATCGCGTGGGTCCGCACCACGCACATCGAGGCGTGGCAGACCGCCCGGAACCCGATGCTGCACAGGGCGGTCACCGCCGCGACGGGCACCCGACGCGCCAGTTCGAGTGCGATCACCCCGCCGAGCGAGTGCCCGACCACGTGCGGCCTGCGCAGCCCCAGCGCGGCGATCCGCTCCGCGACGTACTCGGCGAGCCTCGGTACGACGTCACGGTCGTACGCGAGCCCCGGCACGCTGCCATGGCCGGGCAGGTCGATCGCGAGGGTCCGGGCGAAGCCCGGGATGCGTTCGACGACGGCGTCCCAGCTCGCCCGGCCGAGACCGGCCGCGTGCAGCAGCAGGAGCTGAGGATCCTCCGCGAGCCGGCTCGGCTCGGCCATGGTGCGGCTCCGTTTCTTTCCGTGCGGACGTGCGCGCTCGACGCGTCAGGAGGCGGTGACCATCGGGGCGCGCGAGGCCTCGGCCGTGTCGGCCCGGTCCGGGAGTTCGTGGCCGGCGAGCGCCTTGAACCGCCGCAGCCGCAGGCTGTTCGACACCACGAACACCGAACTGCCGGCCATGATCAGACCCGCCAGCATCGGATTGAGCAGCCCGCTCGCCGCGAGCGGGATCGCCGCGACGTTGTACGCGAAGGCCCAGAACAGGTTGCCCTTGATCGTGCCGAGGGTGCGCCGCGACAGCCGGATGGCGTCCGCGACCACCCGCAGGTCGCCGCGGACCACCGTCAGGTCGCCGGACTCGATCGCCACGTCGCTGCCGGTGCCCATCGCGATGCCCAGGTCGGCCTGCGCGAGGGCGGCGGCGTCGTTGACGCCGTCGCCGACCATCGCGACGACCTTGCCGTCGGCCTGGAGCCGCTTGACCAGCTCCACCTTCCCGGCGGGGAGGACCTCGGCGACCACGTCGTCGATCCCCACCTCCGCCGCGATCGCCGCCGCCACCGCCGCGTTGTCGCCGGTCAGCAGGATCGGGTGCAGCCCCAGCCGCTTGAACTGCGCCACCGCCGCCGCGCTGGTGGACTTCACCCGGTCGGACACGACGAGCATCCCCCGCAGGGCGCCGTCCCAGCCGACCATGACCGACGTACGGCCCGCCGCGTCGGCCGTCGCCTTGGCGGCGACCAGCTCCGGGGGCAGGTCGGTCGCCCACGCGCCCAGCAGCGACGCCCGGCCGACGACGACCTCGTGCCCGTCGACGGTGCCCCGCACGCCGACGCCGGTCTCGCTGGAGAAGTCCGCGACCGGGGGCAGTTCGCCGCACCGGTCCCTGGCTCCCGCGACGACGGCCCGGGCGATGGGGTGCTCCGACGCGCTCTCCAGTGCGCCGGCGAGCCGCAGCAGCTGGACGTCGTCCTCGCCGTCGACGGGCACGACCTCCACGACGGACATCTCGCCGGTGGTCACCGTGCCGGTCTTGTCGAGCACGACGGTGTCGACGGTCCGCGTGGACTCCAACACCTGCGGTCCCTTGATGAGGATGCCGAGCTGGGCGCCCCGGCCGGTGCCGACCAGCAGCGCGGTCGGCGTCGCCAGCCCCAGCGCGCACGGGCAGGCGATGATCAGTACGGCCACGGCAGCGGTGAACGCGGCCGCCGCCGGCTGGCCGGAGCCGAGCCAGTAGCCCAGCGTGGCGAGCGACAGCGCGATCACCCCGGGCACGAACACCGCCGACACCTGGTCCGCGAGCCGCTGGACGGCGGCCTTGCCGGTCTGCGCGTCCTCGACGAGCCTGGCCATCTGCGCGAGCTGCGTCTCGCCGCCCACCTTCGTGGCGCGGACGACGAGCCGCCCGCCGGCGTTCACCGTCGCGCCGACGACCTCGTCACCCGGTCCCACCTCGACGGGCACGGACTCGCCGGTGAGCATGCTCGCGTCGACCGCCGAGGAGCCCTCCTCCACGACGCCGTCGGTCGCCACCTTCTCGCCCGGCCGCACGAGGAACCGGTCGCCGACGGCGAGCGCCGAGATCGGCACGATCGCCTCGGCGCCGTCGCGCAGCACCGTCACGTCCTTGGCGCCCAGCGACAGCAGCGCGCGCAGCGCGGCGCCGGAGCGGCGCTTCGCGCGGGCCTCGAAGTACCGGCCGCAGAGGATGAACAGGGTCACGCCCGCGGCGACCTCCAGGTACATGTTGCCCTCGCCGGGCGTCCGCTCCAGGGTGATCCGGAACGGGTGCCGCATGCCGGGCACGCCGGCGGTGCCGAGGAACAGCGTGTACAGCGACCACACGAACGCGGCGAGCGTGCCCACCGAGACCAGCGTGTCCATCGAGGCGGCGGCGTGCCGGAGGTTGGCGAAGGCGGCCCGGTGGAACGGCCACGCCCCCCACACCACGACGGGCGCGCTCAACGTGAGGCAGGCCCACTGCCAGTACTCGAACTGGAGCTGGGAGAACATCGACATCGCGATGACCGGCACCGCCAGCACGGCGACGACCCAGAGGCGGTGGCGGGCCGCCCGCAGCTCACGGTCGTGCTCGGCCTCCTCCGCGGCCGCCGGATCCGGGACGTCCGCCGCCGGTGCCGCGGGCGGCTGCACCGGCCGGGCCGTGAAGCCGATCTCCTCGACGGCGGTGATCACCCGCGCCTGCGTGATCCCGGGCGGGAGGAGCACCTTCGCCTTTTCGGTGGCGTAGTTGACGGTCGCCTCCACCCCGTCGATGTCGTTGAGGCGCTTCTCGATGCGCGCCGCGCAGGCCGCGCACGTCATGCCGCCGATCAGCAGTTCCAGGTGGTTCTCAGCCGTGGCCATGCTCGGTGCCCCCCTCCGTGCCGCCGCCGGTCGTGTCGGCGGGGACAGCGGCTCCGCCGTTGCGTACGGCTTCCTCGTTGCGGGCCTTGGCCGCCGCGAAGGCCTCCTCGCTCAGGCCGTGCGGCGGCGGGTTGGGGCCCTTCACGCGCAGGGTGAACGACGCCGTACGCACGACGCCCTGGTGCTGGAAGTCCAGGAACAGCCGGTAGTCGCCGAAGCTCGGCGCGGTGGCGTGGAACAGGACGTCCGGACCGGGCGCGGTCTGCCCGTCGCCCGGCGTGCCGTCGGGGTGGACGTGCAGGTACGCCATGTCGCCGTCGCGGAGCGCGACCAGGTGCCCGAAGGCGCCGAGGTACGGCTCCAGGTCGGTGACCGGCTTGCCGTCCTTCGCGACGCTGAGCGTCAGCTTGCCGCTCTTGCCGGGCGTCAACTCACCGCCGAGGGTCACCGTGTACCCGTCGACCGTCGAGGTGGTCGACGGCGCGGGCAGCGCCTCCGGCCGGTAGTCGCCCGACACCGACACGTCCGCCCCGAGCGTCTCGCCGTGGATGCCCCACAGCGGCATGTAGTCGGCGAAGACGCGGTACTCGCCCGCCGCCGCGAAGGTCAGCGGCACCCGCCACACGCCGTCCGAGCCGAGGTTCGGGTGGACGTGCTGGAAGTTCGTCAGGTCGCGCCGCGCCACGATCAGGTGCATCAGCTTCTCGTGCTGCGGCTTGTACTTCACCAGCGGCGTGCCGTCGTGCTGCAGGATCTGGAAGGCGAAGGTCTGCTTCGTGCCCGCCCGGACGTTGTCCGTGATCACCTTCAGGTTCATGCTCTCGTGGTTGATGGTCAGGCCGTACGAGGACTCCTCGGCCATGGCGGCCGGCTTGGCGGCGGGTGCGGCTGCGGGTGCGGCGGTCGGCGGGGGCCCGACCACGCGGCCGACGGTGTAGGCGCTCCCCAGCACCAACACCAGGGCGAGCGCGAACGCGCCGAGCTTCGTCAAGGTCTTCATGAATAACCGTCCTGTTTCGACAGGGTTGGCGTGGAAGCGGGCAGGGTTTCGGGGGTGGGGTCGTCGGCCGGTGGGCTCACCGGTCCCCGCCGGGGTCCGGGCCGGATGTCCGGCCCCACCGCAGCAGGCACGCCCCGAGCGACATCCCCCCGCCGAACGCCAGCAGGAGGACGAGGTCGCCGTCGCGGAGCAGCCCGGCCCGGTTGGCGTGGTCGAGGGTGAGCGGCACCGAGGCGCTGCCGACGTTCGCGTACTCCTCCACCGTGCGGTGCGTGTGCGCGGCGGTCAGCCCGCACGCGCGTACCAGCTCGTCGAGGAGCAGGCCGTTGGGCTGGTGCGGCACCACGTGCGCGACGTCCGCCGCGCCGACGCCCGCCCTGGCCAGCAGCTTGTCCACGAACGGCGGGACGTCCTGGAGGACGAGCTCGGTGACGCCGCGGCCGTTCATGCGGAAGAAGTGGCCGCCGTCCGCCACCGTCGTCGCGGACGCCGGCAGCCTGCTGCCGCCCGCCGCCACCCCGATCAGGCCGCTGGCGTCGCCCCGGCTGGCCAGCTCGTACTCGACGACACCGCGCCCCGGGGACGTCGTCCCCACGACGGCCGCGCCGGCGCCGTCGCCGAACAGCACGGCCGTGCGCCGGTCGTCGAAGTCCAGGATGCGCGAGTACACGTCGGCGCCGACCACGAGCGCGTGGGTGCCGGGCCGGTCCGCCACCAGCGACTGCGCCAGCACCAGGGCGTGCACGAATCCCGCGCACACCGCGTTGACGTCGAAGCACGCGGCCCCGTACGCGCCGAGACGGTCCTGCACCAGGCAGGCCGTCGGCGGCTGCGGGTGGTCCGGGGTCGACGTCGACACGATGAGGTAGTCGACGCGGTCGGCGCCGATGCCCGCGTCCCGCAGGGCGCGGGTCGCGGCCCGCACGGCCAGGTCCGACGTGGCCTCCTCCGCCGCCGCGAAACGGCGCGAACGAATGGCGGTCTTGCGTACGATCCATTCCGGGCTGGCGCCCGGTACGCGACGCGCGATTTCCTCGTTCGGCAATGCTCGCGCGGGCACCCAGGATCCGGTGCCCAGAATTCCGACGGATGAGGACACAGCAGCCTCCAGAGAGGAGAGGCATTTCGTGTCTGCAAATTAGCCGAGTCGAACCATCGGCCGCAATCACGTTCGCCATCTGCCGACACGACTCGAAGCGCAAATTACCGGGCGATGGCGGTAACAATTTCAAGGCGATGGAACGTGCAATTTCCGGGCCGCCCGGGAACCCGCTGACGACACACCGGCGCACGGTTCACCCGTGCAGTTCTCCCGGGTCGTACGTGACACGCGGGGATGGGATCCGGCGCGTCCTCGCCGCCATGCTGACGGCACGACCGACCGCGTGGCGACGCCTGCGGCACGGCCGGCGACCCGCGGGGCGGACCGGCGCCCGCCGGCGCCCACGCGACCAGGACCGGACGGAGGCCCTCCGATGACAGCGCAGCTCCTCGAGACCACCCACCCCACGGGCGAGCCCGGCGGGTGGCGGCCCCGGGATGCGACGGCAGGGACGGATCCACGTCGGCACGAACCGACCGTAACCGATACCATGCATTCCGTGGCGACCGTGATCCGGCAGGCGACGACACCGAGCGCACCGCTGCCCGGGTCGGCGCGTCCGGGTGTGCCGGGGCCCGGCACGCGCCACGTCCGCCGGGAGCCGTGGCGTTGATGGTCACCGGGATCCGGCCCACCGGCCTGACGGGGACCCCCGCCGCGCCGGCTGACGCCCTGTCCACCCCGGGCATGCGGCGGGCGAGGCTGTGCATCCTGGCGGGCGCCGCGAGCGGGGTGGCCGCGTGCGTACTGCTCGCCGCCCTGGAACTGCGTCGCGAGCCCGACCCGCGCGGGATCGTGCTCGGCGCGGCGGGGTCGCTGCTCCTGGTCCTGGCGCTGGCCGCGGCGCTGCACCGGTCGGTCATGCCGTGGCGGGCGACGACGACCGGCCGGTGGCTGGTCGCCGGCTGCGCCACGGCCGCCGTGCTGTCCGTCCCGCTCGTCGGGCCGGTCGGCGGCACCCCGGGGCGGGCCTGGGCGTTCGTGGGGGCCGCGCTCGTCGGGGCCGCGCCGCTGCTGCTGCCGGTCCGGTGCGCGGTGACCCTGATGGCCGGGACGGTGCTGGTGGCCGCGGCGACGGCCTGGTGGCTCGGCGGTCCCGTGCGCGACGCGGTGACCGTCACGGTGGTGCTCGGGCTGACGGTGGCGACGTGGAACGTGCTGCACCTGTGGTTCTGGACGTTCCGGGCGCAGGCCCGGGAGGGGCACGACGCCCTGGCCCGCCTGGCGGCGGCCGAGGAGCGGCTGCGGTGCGCCCGGGACGTCTACGCCCTGCTCGCGAACGAGCTGTCGGCGCTCGTCCTCAAGGCGGAGCTGGCGTCGCGGCTGGCAATGGTCGACGGGGAGCGGACCAGGAAGGAGACCGCCGAGATGCGGGCGCTCGCGGCGGCCGCGTCGGCCCGGATGCGCGAGGCCGTGCACGGCTACCGCAGCGTCGGCCTGCGCGAGCAGGCGCAGACGGTGGCACGGGTGCTGCGCAACGCCGGCGTGCGGTGCTCCGTGACGCAGCCGGAGCGCGACCTGCCGCCCGCGCTCACCGGGCCGCTGGTGTCCGTGCTGCGCGAGGCCGGCGCCCACGTGCTGCGGCACGGCGAGGCGCGGTGGTGCACGATCGAGATCGCCGGCGAGGCGTCCGGGGCGCGGCTGACGGTGGTCAACGACGGGGCCGGCGACGGGGCGCCGGACCTCGACGGCAGCGGGCTGCCGGGGCTGGCCGACCGGCTGCGGGACGCGGGCGGCACGCTGCGCACCTGGCGGGGGGACGGCACGTTCACCGTGCAGGCCAGCGTCCGGGCCGGGTCGTGACCGGGCCCGACAGCAGCACCCGCCGCAACGGACGACGGACCGCGCCCACCCCGCCGGTGGGCACGGTCCGCCGCACGCCGCTCAGCCGGTGGCCGTCAGCGTCCCGCCGGGCAGGAGGCACTCGTCGGCCGTGGGCCACCGCGTCGGATCGTCGCCGAGGGTGACGAGCTCGGCGACCTGGAGGCGACACCACGGCGACACGGAGATGTCGCCGGTGCCCACCGCGTACACGAAGTCCGCCCAGGCGACCCACTCGAAGTCGCCGATGGCGGCCGGGTCGGGGGTCGGGCGCTCGTCGGTCACCACCCGGAACACCGGGGACACGGCGTTCTCCGCCACGCCGTTGTCCATTGTGGCGCGGTACCGGAAGGCGGGCAGGACCAGCTCCGGCGCGGGCGCGGCCAGGCCGAGCTCGGCGCGTACGGTGCGGGTCACCGCCGCGGGGACCGGTTCCCCCGGCACGGGGTGCCCGTAGCACGAGTTGGTCCAGATCCCCGGCCAGGTGCGCGTGCGGTCGCTGCGCATGGTGAGCAGCAGCTTGGCGTCGCTGGTGAAGACGTAACAGGAGAACGCCAGGTGCAACGGCGTACGCAGGTGGTGCACCGTCGCGCCCTCGGTGGCGCCCACCGGCCGTCCCTCCTCGTCGAGCAGCACGACCTGCGCCATGGTGTCCCTCCCCACCGGGACTCAGCTCGCCTGGGCGAAGGCGGCGGCGATCACGGTTCCCCACCCGGTGCTCGCCACCTGCAACGGCACCAGCTTCGCCCGGGGCCGCAGGAACGCCAGCGCGTCCGCGAGAGGCTTGCCGCGTACGCCGCGCCAGGTGCCCGACACGTGCACCAGCGCGAACGCGATGGCGACGATCATCGGCACGGCACCCCAGGTGAACCCGCCGATGGCGAGCACCGACACGCACACCGTGGAGCCGCCGACCGCGATCAGCCCGCTCGCGACGGCCATCGCGCGGGTCAGGCCCAGCGCGCGTACGCACGTGCGGATGTTGAACGCGGCGTCCTCCGGCCAGTCCTCGGCCGTGTTGACCATGACGATGCCGACCTGGTTCAGCCCGAAGCCGATGATCACGGCCAGCAGCGGCCACGACAGCTCACCGGGCACGGACCGGACGACGACGAGCATCGGCAGCCAGATCAGCACGGCGGCGAGGCCGGGGATCTGCCCCACGCCGGAGCTCTTCAGGTGGACCGGCGGGATGGAGTACTGGGCGCCGATCCAGAGGGTGAACGCGACCAGGGGCAGGATGTCCCAGTGCCCGGTGCGGAAGGTGAAGTAGGTCGCGAGGGCCAGCACACCCGCGCCCGTGGCGGCGATCTGCCACCGCACGTTGCGCAGCCCCAGCCCGTACACCGCCTGGGACAGCCACGTCTTGTACACGGCGTCGACGTCGCGGTCGGCGTACGCGTTGGTCATGTCGATGAAGTGCATGATGGACAGCGCCATCACGATCACCAGCGCGAAGTGGACCGAGGCCAGGGTGCTCAGGTCGTCGACCGACAGCAGCGACGGGATCGCGTAGATGGCCAGCATCACGGGCAGGAACTCGACCCGGCGGATGCGGATGGAGTGGTAGATCGGGCGCCGCGCGGTGGCCGGCGCCGGTGTGGACGCGCCCGCGCGCGCCTCTTCGACGGTCATGGTGTCTTCCTTCGGGGTTGAGGACCTTCGGTGGCACCCGCGAGCGCCCCTGACCGGGGTCAGAGGATCTGGATCCGCTGGAGGTGCCGGGAGGAGTTGCCGCGGAAGGCGTTGCGACCGTGCAGCAGCGCCTGGTTGTCGACGACCACGATGTCGCCGTCGACCCACTCGTGGTGGTAGCAGACGTCCGGGTGGTGCAGCCGGTCGCGCAGGTCGGCCATGAACGGCTCGGCCTCCTCCGCCGACCTGCCGCCGATGGACACCCACACCGGGTTGCGGTAGCGCTCCGGGTCGAGCGGCTCGCCGTACCGCATGATCGTCTCGCCGGTCTCCGAGTGCGTGGTGAGCAGCGGCGACACGGTCTCGCCGCCGTAGTAGCCGAGCTTCTCCGTGCGGTAGCTGACCTCCGTCGCCGCCCACTCGCGCACCAGCTCCGGCGAGGCGCGCCGGATCACGTCGGTGCTGTCGGAGAACACCGTCTCGCCGCCGCCGCCGGGCACCGGCGCCTCGAGGCACTGGAAGAGGAAGTACCGCGGCGCGGCCCGCGCGAACGCGCCGTCCCAGTGGAACGGCACGTCCGTACGGCTGAACAGGTAGTTCTTCGGGTCCTCCTGGACCACCAGGTCCAGGACGGCGCCGAAGTCCCAGGTCAGCACCTCGCCCCAGGTCTCGCAGTAGGCGACGAGGTCCTCCCTGTCGAGCAGGGGGAAGCCGCGCAGCACGACCACCTTGGACTCGATCGTCCAGCGCTCCAGCGTGGCGGGCGCGATGTCCCGCAGGTCGGCGCCGTCGTGCTCCGCCGTCAAGAGCGTGCCGAACGGCGCCAGCGGCGTCCGCTGCACCCGCAGCTCGTCTGCCGTGGTCATGAGGCGATCTCCTCCTGCCGGAAGTGGGGGTTCACGTAGTGGCTCGGCCGGCCGTTGCGCCAGACCAACGAGGCCCGGTCCCGCTCGGCCTGGCTGCGCTTGACCAGCGTCAGGTTGACGCCGTCGTCGAGGACGACGCCGTGCCACGGCGTCAGCCAGCTGTCCCTGGTCCGGATGAGGTGCAGCCCGATCTTCTCGGCGTGCCGGGGCTGCGGGTGGATCGACAGCCGCAGCGAGTCGGGGAACTTCGTGCCGACCAGGTCTCCCCAGGCGCGGCTGCGCCGGATCATCTGGTACGCGAACTCCTTGCAGTGCTCGCGCAGCTTGGTCCGGCTCAGGTCGGGGTGCAGCGGGCCCTGGTCCTCGAGCATGAACCGGTGCATGCCGTTGAACAGCGACCGGGCGCCCAGGTCGGTCAGCACCTCGGCACGGATGTCCGCCAGCGGCGTGGCGTACCCGGCGAGGAGCCGCCCGCGCATCTCGTCGTAGGACATCGCCCCGAACGCGTCGTCGAGCGAGTACATCGAGACCGAGGACGCGCCGGTCTGGTCGATGATGCGTTGCAGTTCCGTGCGGTACGCGGTCACGTCCTCGTCGGGGATGCCGAGCAGGTCGGAGAAGACGTGGCCGTCGGAGCAGATGAGGATCCGCGCGCCCGCCGGGTGGTAGTGGCTGACCTGCTCGCAGAAGGACTGGAGGAACTCCACGGAGATCCGCTCACCGAGGTCGGGCAGCGACCCGACCACCTTCTCCGGGTTGCGGGACTTCGCGGGGAACGCCGGCAGCACGAAGTGCAGCGGCTCGCCGCTGCGTAGGTACCGGCCCACCCGTTCCTCGTGGGTCGCGAAGCAGTCGTCGCACGGCTGCGCCCCGCACGGGTCGTCGGCGTGCTCGAGACGGCGGAAGCGGAAGACCAGTTCGAGAATCTGCCGGGCGAGCGTGCGCTCCCGGCTACCGACCTGTTCGTCCTCGGCAACGGTCATGTCGTGTCCGATCGCATCGTGGTTTCCTTGTCGCCCGAGGGCGGGCCGACCGGGGCGACGCGCCGGCGCCGCGCGCCGCGTGCGCCCTTCGGCGGGTCGATGTGCACCAGCTCCGTACGCGTGCTGATCTTCAACTTCCGGTAGGCCCGCGTCAGGTGCTGCTCGACGGTGCTGACGGTGATGAACAGCCGGTCGCCGATCTCGCGGTTGGTGTGCCCGCGGGCGGCCAGGTTCACGACTCGGCGCTCGGCGTCGGTCAGCGTGGCGAGCCCGTCCTTCGCGCCGGCCACCCCGGCTTCGAGGGTGTCGTCGGACGGCTTGAGCTTGCGCCGCAGCAGCTCGGCGTGACAGCCCTCGGCGAGCTGGAGGGCGTGCGCGCCCATCATCTTGGCGCGCCCGAACTCGCCGAGGGCGTGCCCGGTCTGGCTCAGGTCCGCGAAGACGTGCGCGAGTTCGTGCCGGTCCCCGCTGGCGTGCAGCAGGTCCATCGCCTCGCGCAGCATCACCTGCCGTTGCTTGGGCGCGTACGCCGCCGCCAACGCCCGCAGCCCCATGCCCTTGGCGCGCGGGGCGTCGCCACCCGGCAGCGCCAGATGTTCGGTGATCAGCTTCCGGGCCTGGTCGGGCCGGCCCATCCGCACGTACAGCCGGGCGAGGTCGACCCGCCACGGCAGCGCGGACGGATCGTCGGCGCCCCAGCCGACGGCGAGCTGGCCGGCGGTCTGGAAGTCGGCGAGCGCGGCGTGCCGCCGGTCCACGGCGTCGTAGTAGACGCCCCGGGCCCGCAGGTACTGCGGCCAGAACATGCTCTGGCGCATCGCGGCCGGCGTCGGCTCCCGCAGGGCCGCCTCGGCCTCGGCGAGCTGCCCGGTCATCGTGCAGGCCAGGACCAGGTGCGCGAGCGGCGAGCCGACGGCGACGCCCCAGGCGGCGGGCGGCATCGTGGCCAGCGCGTCGCGCGCGTGCCGCTCGGCGGCGGCGAGGTCGCCGCGGCACAGGGCGACGGCGGCCCGTACGTCGGTCAGGACGGCCCGCCAGCTCGTGATCCCGTGCGACTCGGCCTCCTCCGCCAGCTTCTCGCACCAGTCGGCGGCACGGTCGAGCTGGTCGGCGCCGATCAGCACCCGCAGCGCGTGCCACACCGACACCAGGAGGGAGTCACCGGGGCGGGCGCGTTGCAGCACCTCCTCGGCGCGGTCGACCGCCACGCCCGGCCCGGGGTCGCCCGGACCGTCGCCGCCGTGCGGGCGGCAGTGCCGCAGCCACTCGCGGGTGGCGAGGTGGTCGGCGCCGAGGTCGGGGTCCGGGTGCGTGGTGAGGTCGCCCACCCCGTCGAGCGCCTCCACCGCCTCGTCGTGCCTGCCCTGCCAGGCGAGCGACCGGGCGAGCAGCAGCGTGTCGGCCTCGTCGAGGAGGCCGGCGCGAGCCGCCACCGCCAGCGACGACAGGTGCCGCGGAACCGCCTCGGGGTCGCTGCGCCAGTGCACCCGGACGAGGGCCGCCTCCACGGCGGCCCGCTCGCGGTCGTCCTCGGTGGATCGCAGCGCCAGTTCCAGGCAGTCCACGGCGTGCCGTGCGGCGCCGCCGGCGACGGCCTCCCCGGCCGCCGCGACCAGCACCGGACCGGCCCAGGATCCGGCCGGCCCGTCGACGCCCACGAGGTGCGCGGCCACCTCGGCGGCGGACGCGCCGTCCTCGTGGAGCAGGAGCGCGGCCCGCGACCGCAGGGCCGACTGCGTCTGCGGCGGGCAGTCGTCGAGCACCGCCGCGCGTACCGCCGGGTGGTGGTAGGAGTGCCCCTCGGTGAGGCCCGCCTCGGCGAGCGCGCCGAGCACCTGCCGGGTCGTCGCCGCGCAGAGGCCCGCCAGCCCGGTGACGAGCCCGGCGGACGCGGACGGGCCGACGACCGCAAGGGCGCGGGCGACGTCGAGCAGCCGGGGGTCGCTGCGGTGCAGGCAGGCGAGCGCGGCCTGGACAAACGACGCGCCCACCGTCGGCGCGACGTCCCCGTCGGCGCCGGTGAGGGCGTCGTCGAGCAGCGCGTGTACGAGCATCGGGTTGCCGCCGCTGACGGCGTGCGCCGACGCGGCGAGCCGCCGGGCGGCCTCCGGCCGGATCCGCTCGGCGAGCAGTCGCCCGACGCCCTCGGGCGACAGCGGGAGCAGCCGCAGGTGACGGCAGTGCGGCTGCCGCGTGAGCTCCGCACGGAACGCCGCCGCCTCGGGCCGCGCGCCCACGCATCCGCTCAGCACGAGCAGCACCCGCGCGAAACGGATGCGCCGTTGCAGGTACAGCAGCGCCTGCAACGACAGGGAGTCCGCGAACTGGACGTCGTCGACGACCACCACCAGGGGCCGGTCGGCGGCCACGTCGAGGAGGACCTGGCAGACGTCCTCCAGCAGTTGCGCGTCACCGTGCCGCAGGGTGGGGGCGTCCGGGTTTCCCGCCGGCCCGGTGTCGCGCCGCAGCAGCGGCAGGTGGCCGGTCGAGGTGGTCTGGGCCCGGAGGCTGTGGAACAGCTGTCCCACCACCCCCAGGGGGATCATGCTCTCCGCGACCGAACAGGCGGCGGTCAGCACCAGCGCGCCCTCGCCGACGGCCACCTCGGTCACGGCGTTCACCAGTCGGGTCTTCCCGCTGGCGACGCCGCCGTCGACCAGCGCGACCCGGCCCTGGCCCGCGGCAGCCGTCGCGTACGTCTCGACGAGGTCGGACAGCAGGTGTTCTCTCTCGATCAGTGCCATGTGGGTCACCTCCGGACACTCCTGAGGCTCGGGTCGACCGGCGACTCACCCCGGTTGTTCGGCGTGGGCGACCGTGGCGGCGCCGCGCGAGGCCGAGCTGAGCGACCGGGTGTGCGCCCTGATGCTGCGCAGCACCGCGGACATGTTGTCGTTGAGATAGAAGTGACCGCCCGGGTGGACGACGAACTCGAACCCCGCGTCGGTGTGTTCCCGCCACGCCTTCGCCTCGTCGACCGTCACCCGCGGGTCGCTGTCGCCGATGTGCGCGACGATCGGGCAGTCCAGGCGTGGCCCGGGCCGGTACTCGTAGGTCTCGGCTGCGGTGTAGTCCGAGCGGATGGCCGGCAGGACCATCCGCAGCACGTCCTCGTCCTCCAGCAGCGCGCTGTCGGTGCCCGCCAGGGCGCGTACCTCCGCGATCAGGCCGGCGTCGTCCCGCAGGTGGGTCCGCTCCTCCTTACGGAGGTGCGGAGCCCGCCTGCCGGAGACGAACAGCGCGGTCGGGCCGACGCCCGCCCGCCGCAGCCGCAGCGCGACCTCGTAGCCGATGGTCGCGCCGAGGCTGTGGCCGAAGACGGTGATCGGCCGGTCGACCAGCGGCAGCAGCACCGTCACCAGTCGGTCCGCGATCTCGTGGACCGAGGTGAGGCCCGGCTCCCGCAACCGGTCCTGCCGACCGGGGTACTGGACGGCGAGCACGTCGACCTCGGGAGCGAGCGTCCTGGCCACCCGGGCGAAGTAGCTCGCCGAGCCGCCGGCGTGCGGCAGGCACAGCAACCTGGTCGCCGCCTCGTCCGCCGGGTGGAACCGTCGCACCCACAGGTCGGTGTCCGTCATCTCGTTCCCCCGCGATTCAGCTCGTGGTCGCCGGTGGCGGTCGCCCCGGTTGCGTCAGCGGCCCCCGTCCACCCGGGCCTCGCTCCAGCTGATGGTGGTCGGCCGGACCGCCGCCAGGTCGCTGGTGGTCCAGCTGTCCACGACGTCGATGCGCAGGTCACCGTCCGCCGGAGCGTCGGCACCGTCGAAGAAGAAGGCATTGAGAATCTCGGTCGCATTGACAGACATGGGAGTCCCCTCTCACACAGCTTGGCCCGGTGGTGCGGAACGCCATCTAAACCTGCTGGACGGGCACGTGTTTCAACAAGGTCTGCGTTCACCGTCTACGCGAAGGTTCGTCACAACGCATTCGTGAATCGCTCATACCCGTCACACGCGGCAGGCCCGGTGACTTTTGTCAATACCCAGCCCGGCCGTCCGGGCGCCGCGAGCACGGTGTCCAGGGTGGACCCCCGGCCCGGGAAGCCCTTGCGTGGCAAGGGTCACGGGCGGTGGGCCGGCCGACGGAGCGGGCCGGGGGAATTGCTCCCCACCGGCCGTGGGAGCAACCTTCGGCAGCTCACCGGCACCTTTCCCCGTACGGCCGTGCGCCGTTCATCGGACCCGGATGACGGTCTCATGCCCCACCACCACCCGACAATGCCTGACCAGCAACTCCACACTGCCAACCCAATGACACCCACCATGCACCCACACCTCCTGCGGGGTGCCCTAGGGGTGCCTCCCCAATGACCACCGATGGGAAACTCAAAACCCACCCCCACCACACCACCAGACCACCGGAGCACACCCATGCGCTTCTCCGTACTCGGCAGCACCGAAGTCACCAACAACGGCCACCACCTCGAACTCGGCGGAATCCGCCAACGCGCAATCCTCGGCTACCTCCTCCTCAACGCCAACAAAGTCGTCGCCACCAGCCAAATCCTCCACGCCATGTGGGACGGCAACCCACCCCCCACCGCCCGCAAAATGGTCCAGAACGCCGTCTCCGGCATCCGCCGCATGCTCAC
>NZ_WAAS01000003.1:0-81277 GCF_008806585.1 Micromonospora sp. AMSO12t | reverse complement strand
AGGCAGAGCACCAGCACCACGGCGAGCGAGATCAGCACGATCTTGCCGGCGCCGCGGAAGTCGAACGCCGGCAAGATCGTGCTGATCTCGCTCGCCGTGGTGCTGGTGCTCTGCCTGGGCGGCGCGGCGATCGTCGCCTTCGCCGTCAAGGACGACGTCAAGGAGACCGTCGACGCCACCCGGACCCGGGTCGTCGCGCCG
This sequence comes from Micromonospora sp. AMSO12t, assembly GCF_008806585.1. Lineage (NCBI taxonomy): Bacteria > Bacillati > Actinomycetota > Actinomycetes > Micromonosporales > Micromonosporaceae > Micromonospora > Micromonospora sp. AMSO12t. The sequence continues at coordinate 81,076 of NZ_WAAS01000003.1, read as the reverse complement.
GCGACCCTCGCCGGGCGGCCCAGGGCGACGGACCCGACCCTCCAGGCCGGCGCCCGGGAACTCGAGGCGGAACTCAACAAGACGATCCCCGGCGCCAGCAGCACCGTCGGCGAGTTCTACGGCACCCTCACCGGCAGGAACCTCGTGATGATCGCCGCCGCGTCCGGCTTGAACCCGGACCCGGCCAAGACGCTCGAGGACACCATCAGGGGCGCGCGCACCAGCGACGTGCGGCTGGGCGAGATGAAGACCGTGGATCCGGGACCGCTCGGCGGCGAGGCCAAGTGCGGCGACGCCAAGGCGCAGGACGTGCCGCTCGGCGTCTGCGTGTGGAGCGACAAGGGCAGCGTCGGCATGGTCATCATCTACTTCAAGACGGGCCAGCAGGCCCACGCCGAGTTCGCCACCATCCGGGGACAGGTCGAGCAGAAGTCCTGACCCGTACGGCAGCGCGGGGGCCCGCCCACGACGGTGGACGGGCCCCTTTCGCGTCAGCCCGCCGTGGCGGCCCGCTCGGCGGCGCTGCGCAGCACGCAGAACTCGTTGCCCTCCGGGTCGGCGAGCACCACCCAGCCCGAACCGTCGGGGCGGCGCTGGTCGGCGACCTGGGTGGCGCCGATGCCCACCAGGCGCGCGACCTCCTCGTCCCGGGTCCGGTCCGTGGGCTCCAGGTCGAGGTGGAGGCGGTTCTTCACCTCCTTGCCGTCCGGCACCGCAACGAAGAGCACCTCCGGTCCTCCCGGGGGCAGCAGCATGGCCTCCGGGTCGCCGGGGAAGTCGTCCGGCTGGCGGGGGCAGTCGAAGACCTGCGCCCAGAAGCCGGACAGCGCGTACGTGTCGCGGCAGTCGATGCAGACGTTGTGGATCCGTGCGCTCACGGGTGTTCCTCCTCGATGGTCTTACCCGCCCGCTCCGTCGCGCCGGCGCCGAGCACCCGCTCGGCCTCCCGCGCCCGGGTGCGAACGGCCGGTTCGAGACGGACGCGCGCCCGGTTCTTCACCCTCCCGGCCTCGGGGACCGGTGGGAAGAAGACGTGCGGGGTGGCCGGCAGCACCGCCTCCGGACCACCGGGGGCGTCGTCGGCGTGCCGGACGTATCCGGTGACCGCCGGCCAGGAGCCGGAGCGGGCATAGGTGTCGTGACAGTCGAAACTGGTGTTGTGGATCCGTGGATACACGGAGTTCCTCCGCTGGGGGATGAGGCGCCCCGCGTGCGTGAGGGTCAGCCGGCGAGACGGGGCGCGGAGATCATGACGGTGAACATCGACGCACCCCCCTCCGGTCCTCGAGCTGACGCCGTGATCCTTCCATCGGGCCCGTACTCCCCGCAACCCCGGGGTGGCCCGTCACCGCCGGGCGGCCGGCTCCTGGGCGGTGACCGCCGGGGCCGCCTCCGCCGCCGGCAGCGTCACCGTGACCTCCAGCCCGCCACCGGTCTGGGCGACCACCTTCACGGTGCCGCCGTGCGCGTCGCAGACCGCCCGCACGATGGAGAGCCCGAGGCCCGAGCCGCGCGCGCCGGTACGCTCCCGGCCGCCGCGCCGGAACGGCTCGAACAGGCCGGGCACGTCGGCCTGGTCCACCTCGAAACCGGTGTTGCCCACCACCAGCCACGACCGGCACCCGTCCGACCCGGTACGCACCCAGACCCGGCCGTGCAGGTGGTTGTAGCGGATCGCGTTCTCGATCAGGTTGCCGGCCAGCCGGTCCAGCAGCCCGGGATCGCCGACGACCGGCGCGGACTCCAGCGAGGTCTGCACCCGCAGCTTGATCCGCTCGACCTCCCGGCGTACCGCCGACAGGGCGTTGGCGGTGCCGGCGGCGAGGTCGCACTCGGTGCGGCGGCCCAGCCGGCGGCCCGCCTGGGCCTCGCTGCGGGCGAGCACCAGCAGGGCGTCGACCAGCCCGTTGGCCCGCTCGGAGGCGTCCCGGACCACGGTGGCCATCCGGCGGTACTCGGCGGCGTCCGCCTCGTCGTCGCTGAGCGTCACGTCGATCTCGGTACGCATCACCGCGAGGGGGGTCCGCAGCTCGTGCGAGGCGTTGGCCACGAAGCGCTTCTGCGCCTCGAACGCGGCGGCGATGCGGTCCAGCATCTCGTCGAAGGTCTCCGCCAGCTCGGCCACCTCGTCGTCGGCGCCCGAATAGCCGATCCGCTGGTCCAGGGTGGTCTCGCCCAGCCGGCGGGCGGTGGCGGTGACCTGGTGCAGCGGGCGCAGCGCCCGGCCGGCGACCGCGTACGCGCCGGCCACCCCGACGACGCTGATCGCCAGCAGCGCCACCAGGCCCTTGACCAGCAGCTCCGCGCTGGCGGCGTCGACCAGTTGGCGCTGCCACTGCGCGGCGTCCAGCGACCGGCCGTCCGCCAGCACCACCACGGTGCCGGGCAGCAGCTCGTCGGTCGGGCGCAGCGCGTCGCGGACCAGCAGCCAGGCCAGCAGCACCAGGATCGCGCCCGCGCCGACCAGCAGCACCCCGTTGAGCAGGGTCAGCCGCAGCCGCAGCGTGGGCCGCAGCCGGGCCCGCCGGGTCGCGGCACCAGCCTTCGTCCGCGACTGCGGGGCCCGCAAAACCGGCTCACTCCTCACGCTCACAGCCCCACCTTCGTTCGCGACTGCGGGGCTCGCAAAACCGGCTCACTCCTCGCGCTCACAGCCCCACCGTCTCCGCCGTGCGGTAGCCCGCACCGACAACCGTCTCGATCAGCGGCGGGTCGCCGAGCTTCTTGCGCAGGGTCATCACGGTGACCCGGACGATCGTGGTGAACGGATCGGTGTTGGCGTCCCAGACCCGTTCCAGCAGCTCCTCGCTGGAGACCACCGCGCCGCGCGCCTTGAGCAGCTCGCAGAGCACGCCGAACTCCTTGTTGGTCAGGTCGACCGGCTGGCCGCCCCGGGTGGCCACCCGGCGGGCCGGGTCGAGGACCAGATCGGCGAGTTCGAGCACCGGCGGCGCGGCCGGGGTGGCCCGGCGGCCGAGCGCCTGCACCCGGGCGACCAGCTCGTCGAAGGCGAACGGCTTCGGCAGGTAGTCGTCCGCGCCGAGCTGCAGCCCCTCCACCCGGTCGGCGACAGTGCCGCTGGCGGTAAGCATCAGCACCCGGGTGAGCGTGCCGGAGGCGGCCAGCTCGGCGCAGATCTGGTCACCGTGCACGCCGGGCAGGTCCCGGTCGAGCACCACCACGTCGTACCGGGTGACGAACGCCATCTCGTGGCCGCTGTCGCCGTCGTAGGCGACGTCCACCGCCATCCCCCGCTTGCGCAGCCCCCGCGCGATCGCGTCGGCGAGGTTGCGCTCGTCCTCGACCACCAGTACCCGCATTCCGGCCTCCTCGCGCCCCTGACCACCCACAACCTAGTGCCGGCAGCCAAACCGGGCCGCACCCGCCGTCCCGGTCCGACCCCGTTGCAGAAAACCTTCGTCGTACGCAATGCTCTTGGCGGCAACCTTCACGACGGACGGGAAGACGCATGACCGACGCGGCGCCGACGATCCGACGGGACGTCACCTACCGGGGCTTCCGCCTTCCCGGCGACGCCGGGCTGGGCAGCCTGTCCGGGCTGCGCGCGGGCGGACGGGGCCTCGAACTGGCCGACCCGGCCGACCGGCTCGACCACACCGACGCCGACGGCCGCACCCGCCGGTACGCGGCCGGCAGCTGGACGTCCCCGCCCGTGCCGGTCGGCTTCGCCGTGCGCGACGTGGTGCCCTCGTGGACCGGGGACACCCCCGGCGACTGCTGGCTGCGGGTGGAGCTGCGGGGCTGGCACGACGACGCGCCGGCCACCGGGTGGTACGTCCTCGCCGACTGGGCGGCCGACGACCACGCGATCCGCCGGACGTCCGTGCCCGGGCAGCGCGACGCCGACGCCCGGGTGGACACGGACACGCTGGTGGTGACGGGTGCGACCGTCACCGGCTGGCAGGTCCGGGTGACCCTGCTCCGGCCCGAGGACGCCGACGCGACCCCGGTGCTGCGCGCGGTCGGGGCGGTCGCCGCGGGCCCGCGCCCGACGGCTGCAGCCGGGGCGTCCCGGCCCACCGCAGCGGGCTCCCCGCCGGTGGCGGCCGGGCCCGCCCCGGTCACCGGGCCCGAGTTCCGCGCCCCGGGTCCGGCCCCTGCGAGTGGGTCCGCCGCGACGGTCCCGGCCGCCTGGGGCACGGTGCTGGACGTGCCGCGCTACTCGCAGCGGCTGCACGCCGGCGCCCACCCGCAGTGGGGTGGCGGCGGGGATGCCTGGTGCAGCCCCACCTGCACCTCGATGGTGCTCGCCTTCTGGGGCGCCGCCCCGGCCCCGACCCGGTACGCCTGGGTGGCTCCGGCCGGCCCTCGCCCGGTGGTGGTGCACGCCGCGCGACACTGCTACGACCACGCCTTCGCCGGGGCCGGGAACTGGCCGTTCAACACCGCGTACGCGGGCCTGCACGGGGTGGACGCCTTCGTCACCCGGCTGCGGTCGCTGGCCGAGGCGGAGGCGTTCGTGGCCACCGGCATCCCGCTGATCGTCTCCGCCGCGTTCAAGTCGGGCGAGGTGCCCGGGTTGGACTACGACACCGCCGGGCACCTGATGGTGCTGGTGGGCTTCACCGCCACGGGCGCGCCGGTGCTCAACGACCCGTACGCCCCGGACGACGACGCGGTGCGCCGGACCGTCGACCGGGACCGGTTCGAGGCCGCCTGGCAGGGTGGCAGCGGCGGGGTGGCGTACGTGCTCCGGCCGCCCGGCGTGCCGCTCCCCCCGGCGCCGGAGCAGCCCAACTGGTGACCCCGGCGGCGTCCGCGGCACCGGACGCGGCGGCTCAACCGGGATAGCGCCAGACGCCGAGCTCGCCGGTCTGCAGCCGGCACACCACCGTCTCGGCCCGGCTGCGGCAGTCCCCGGTCGCGCCGCGGAGCACGTCCAGCACCCGGGCCCGGCCCTCGGCGACGTCCAGCTCGGCGACCACCACCCCGCCACCGGCGGCGGCCGGCCGCACGGCCAGGAGCCGTTCGTCGGCGTGCCAGGTCATCAGCTGCCAGGTGCCCAGGTCGGCCACTTCCCGACCGGTGGCCGCGTCGAGCACGCCCAGCCGGTCGCCGAGGGGCCCGGGCGCGACCGCCAGGAGCCGGCCGCCCTGTGCCGACAGCACCCCGAACCACCGCCCGCCGACCCACCGGAGCGCGCCGGTCGCCGGGTCGAGCGCGACGAACCTGTTCCCCCCGGGCACGCACAACAGCTCGCCGCACTCGGTGACGTGCTCCACCATGGGGACGCGCGCCTCCCACCGCCGCCGCAGCCCGTCCAGCCCGTAGGCGGTCACCACGCCCGCGGCCGGCCGGACGACCAGCAGCAGGTCGTACGCCACCACCACGTGCCCGGAGGCCTCGTCGAGGCCCAGGTCCGCCGCGTGCACCAGTGCGCCGGAGCGGGGGTCGCGCACCTCGACCCGCCCCTCGGCGGGGACCCGGACGATCCGCTCGACCCGCCCGTCGCGGAGACTGTACGTCGCGCCCTCGCGCGTCGTCGGCACCGACCACAGGGCCCGCCCGGAGGCCGGATCCACCGACCGCACGGCGCCGCCCTCCTCCCCGCCGGTCTGCATCAGCAGGATGCCGGCCGGGTCCCACCAGGGGTAGCCGGGCTGCCGCCAGAGCCCGCGGCCGGTCGCGGCGTCCAGGGCGATCGTCTGCCCGTCGTCCTGGTCCCCGGTGACGGAGAAGAGCACCATCCCCGGCCCGGTCTGGACCTGCCAGAACCGGCCCGCCGCCGCGACCCGGGAGCGCCACACCGGGGTGGGTGGGGCGTCGTCCGCCGGCGCCCGCTCGGGCAGGGCGTACGCGCGCACCTCGACGGTCCCCTCGGGCTCCCCCTCGGCCGGCTCGACGACGTAGAGCCGGTCACCGTGCAGGAACGCCTCCGACCCGAGGCGGGCCGGCACGACGAGCCCGACCCGGGCCGGTACCGGGGCGGCCGCCGCCACGGTGGCCACGAGGAACGCGAGCGCCAGCGCGACCCGCAACGGGCGGCCGACGGCGCGCGGCGGGCGGGGCGGCGGCGCCTCGCGGCCCGGCTCGTCACGCACCTCGCCGAGGTCGATGAGCGTCACGCCCGCCCCTTCCGGTCGCGGTCGCCGGGCAGTTCCCACACGCCCAACCCACCGTCCTCGCGCCGGCAGGCGACGAACGACTCGCGAGCGCCGCACTCCCCCACCACGCCGCGCAGTGCCGCCAGCACCCGCACGCCCTCCCCGCGCTCGTCGATCCGGCCGACCAGGTACCGCCCGTCGCGCTGCCGGCGGTGCACGGTCGTCGCGTCGGCCGAGAGCCACGGGGCGCCGGCCCGCCAGCGGCCCAGTTGCCGCACCGGCCGGCCGGTCGCCGCGTCGAGCAGCACGTGCTCCGCGGCGCCACCGGAGGCGCGCCGGACGGCCAGCAGCCGGCCCTCGACGGCGACCGGCCCCAGCGCCGCGTTTTCGCTCCGCCACCGCAGGGCGCCGGTGGCGGGATCGAGCAGCCGGGTGGCGGGCGAGCCGTCGTCGACACAGATCAGGGCGCCGCAGTCGTAGACGTCCGGCTGGTCGGCCGGGCCGCGGGGCACGCTCCACCGCCGGCGCAGGCCGGGGATCTCGTAGCCGCTGAGGACGCCGCTGGCGTCGGTGAGCAGCACCAGCTCCTCCGTGACCGTCAGCACGCGGGAGCGGTCGGGCACGGTGGTCGCGGCACGCGCCGCGCCCGTGTCGGGGTCGCGCAGCTCCAGCCGCCCGCCGGCGAGCACCGTCAGCAGGCTGATCCGCTGGTCCCGCCGCGACAGGTGCGCGTCCTCGAAGGCCAGCGGCTGCGACCACCGGACGGCACCGGTGGCGGGGTCCACCGAGCGCAGCACGGACGCGCTCGATCCGGCGAAGCCCGACAGCAGCAGGTGCCCGGCCGAGGTGGCGCCGTGCAACTGTCCCTCGCCCCGCCAGCGCACCCCGCCGTCGGCGGTGGAGAGCCCGACCACCTCGGACGCCGTCCGGTCCCCGGCCAGGCCGACCGCCAGCAGGTCGCCGGCCCGGACGGCGTGGAACACCCGCCCCGGCGCGGGCAACGGCACCCGCCACAGGGGACGGCCGGAGGGCAGCCGGTGGGCGGCCAGCCGCGACACCGGATCCCCGTCGGCCACCGTGCCGGGGCCCGACGGCTCCGCCACCAGCAGGGCCCCCTCGACGAACAGGAGATTCGCGTCCGGGCCGGCCGGGACCGTGACGCCCGGCGGTTGCGCGGGCCACGGCGCGGCGGCCGCAGACGTCACCAGGCAGAGCAGGGCGACCAGGGCCGGGGCCCAGCGGCGGAGGAACCGGCCCGGACCGGGCCCGGCGGCCCCGTCGACGTCCCGTCGCTCGCCCAGGTCGATGACCGTCACGTGGCGTCCTCCCCGTCACACCGTGGCCTCCGGCGGACCGGCAAATCGGCCGTGGGGGCACCGGCCCGGCAAAAGCGACGCCGGAGCGCCTGTACGATGGCGCGTCGTGGCTGTGCCGGTGGTAGACCCCTCGCTGAACTCCGTCTCCGAGCCCGTCGCGGCCGAGCCGACGCGCCGGCCCCGGCGCAGGCCCTCCCGCGCCGACGTACTGGCCATCGGAGCCTATGTCCTGCTCGGCGTTTTCGTGTGCCTGAACTACTGGGTCGACGTGCAGAACCGGGTGTCGTCGCACCTGCCCACCGACCACAGTTGGTTCGAGTGGCTCTTCTCGCATGGCGCCTACTCGGTGCGGCACCTGGAGAACCCGCTGTTCACCGAGCGGCAGAACGCCCCGGACGGGGTGAACATGATGGCGAACACCTCGCTGCTCGGGGTGACGCTGCCGCTGGCGCCGCTGACCATGCTCCTCGGCCCGCAGGTCATGTACGCGCTCTACCTGGGCGGCGCGCTGGCCGCGACCGCCGGCACGTCGTACTGGATGCTGTCGCGGCACCTGGTGCGCTCGCGCGCGGCGGCCTTCGTCGGCGGCGCGTTCCTGGGTTTCGCGCCGGGCATCGTGCACCACGCCAACGGCCAGCCCAACTTCGTCTCGAACTTCCTGCTGCCGCTGATCGTGGTGCGGGTGCTCCGGCTCGGCGAGCCCGGCCGGTGGCGGCGCAACGGGATCGTGCTCGGCCTGCTGGTGGCGTACCAGATCTTCATCAACGAGGAGATGCTGCTGCTCACCGCGCTGGCGTGCCTGGTCGTCGTGGTCGCGTACGCGATCATGCGGCCGGCGCGGACGCGGGCGGTGGCCGGCACCTTCGCCGCCGCGCTCGGCGTGGGCGGCGCTCTGGCGCTGCTCCTGACGGCCTACCCGATCTGGTTCCAGTTCAACGGCCCGCAGTCCTACCGGGGGTTGCAGGGCGGGGTGTTCCACAACTGGGGCGAGGACCTGGCCGCCTTCGTCACCTTCGCCCGCGACACCGTGGCCGGCGACGAGGCGGTGGAGAAGACCATCGGCCTGACCGAGCAGAACACCTGGTTCGGCTGGCCGCTGGTGCTGCTGTCGCTGGTGGCGCTGGTGCTGCTGGTCCGCCGCTCGCTCGCCGCCCGGATCCTCGCGGTGCTGGTGGTGGTCTTCACGGTGGCCTCGATCGGCCCGAAGGTGCGGATCAACGGGGTGGAGACGGAGACGGACGGCCCGTGGGCCTACGTCTCCGACGACCTGCCGCTGGTCGAGATGATGATGCCGACCCGGCTGGCCCTGGTCGTGGCGGCGGCGCTCGGCGTGCTGCTCGCCCTGGCCTGGGACACCGTCGCCGGCAGCGGCCGCCCGCCGGTGCCGGCCCCCCGCGCCGGCTCCGACGGCGACGACCGCGCGGCCGGTGCCGACGCCGGGTCGCGCCGCCGCTGGCTCCGGCCGGTCGGGTACGCGGCCGTCGCGCTCGCCGTGCTGCCGCTGTTCCCGCGTCCGCTGCCCGCGGAGCCCGTCGACCCGCCGCCGCACTTCATCACCGCCGGCGGCTGGCGCCCGTACGTGCCGGAGGGCCGGACCCTGGTGCCGGTGCCGATCCCGAGCAACGTGCACGGCCTGCCCACGCTGCGCTGGAGCGCGCTGACGCAGCACGCGTTCCCGATCCCGGGCGGCTACTTCATCGGGCCGAACGAGCTGGGCGAGGGCGTCTTCGGCGCGCCCAACCGTCCGACCAGCACCCTGATCTACTCCACGATGGACAAGAACGCCGTCCCCGCGCTGACCGACGAGAACCGCCGCCAGGCCGTCGAGGACCTGCGCTTCTGGCGGGCGTCCGTGGTGGTCCTCGGCGCGCATCCCCGGGAGGCGGTCCTGCGCGAGCTGATGACCGCGCTGATCGGCCCGCCCCAGCGCGTCGACGACGTGTGGCTCTGGGACGTCCGGCCGCTCGTCGGGTGAGCCGGCGACCGTCGAGGCTCAGTCGGCCGCCGGGCGACCGGCGGCGGGGCTGAGCCGTCAGCCCACCAGCGGGCGGACGTCCCAGACGTGGGCGCCGGCCACCTCCCGGCCGGGCCCGAGCAGCGCGTCGAGCGTACGGCGCACCGGGTCGCCGTGGTGCAGTCCGCCCTGCACCACCAGCGCGGCGCGCCAGTGCCGCAGGTCCTCGACCGCCTGCCGGCGGTGCTCGTCGGTGACCACCGGCACCTCGCCGGTCTCGGCCACCCGGCGCAGCAGCTCGGCGGTGGGGCGGTCCGGGGCGCCCCACCGGGCGGCCGGGTCGTCGGCGCCCCGGGGGCCGATGAAGTAGCCGCCCGGGGCCGGGAAGGCCAGCCCGGTGCGGGCCGACCAGAGCATCGCCGGGCTGAGCCCCGCACCGGTCACCGGCGGCACCGGGACGAGGGTCCGGCCCGGCGGGACGTGGGCCCGCCAGCCGCCCTCGGCCACGAACGCCGGGACTGGCCAGGCCGGCACGGTCCGGATCGGGGTGGGGATCAGCGGCAGCAGCGCGGCGGCCACCGCCCCGCCCCAGAGCAGCCGCACCGGCACGGCGCCCACCCGGGCCTCGGCCCCGTCCCCGGGGCGCAGCCGGTCCGCCCCGGCCGCGGGGCGCAGCCGGTCCAGGGAGAGGGCGAGCAGGATGCCCAGCACCGGGACGCAGACCAGCGGGAAGCGCGCCGGCACCGCGTGGTCGAGCAGCGGCAGCTCGGCGACCAGCCGGTACGGCCCGGGGATGCCGGTGGACGTGCCGTCCAGGCGGACCTGCTCGCCCAGCGAGAGCAGCGCGAAGAGCAGCCCGCAGGCGGCCAGCGCGCGGACCAGCGGCCGGCGCCACAGCCAGATCACGATCACCACGGCGAGCACCAGCAGCCCCGGGCCGAAGAAGGAGTTCTCCTCGGTGGGGTTCGGCGCGAGCAGGCCGGGCAGGTGGTCGTCGCCGAGCACCGTCTGCCGCGCCGAGGCGGTGAACGACGCGGCGTCGAGCTGGTAGCCGTACGCGTGGAAGGGCATCCCCCGGTAGTGGCCCGGGCCGAAGAACTGGAACCACAGCGGGTACGCCAGCAGCGGCAGCGCCACCGCCACCCCGACCGCGAGGCGGCCGAGCAGCGCGGGCGCCCGCCGACGCGCGCTCTCCCGGTCGACCACCGCGTACGCCAGCGCGAACGTCCCGGCGGCGAGCACCAGGAAGACCAGCACCTCCTCGCCGAGGAAGACCTGGTACGCCACCAGCAGCCCGAGCAGCGTCCCGTGCCGCCACACCCGGCGCGGGTCCGGGTGGAACACCAGCGCCAGGATCACCGGCACCAGGAACTGCGCCGCCATGTGCAGGTGCGCCCCGGCCTGCGCGACCATGCCGGGGGCGAAGCCGCAGAAGAGCCCGCCGACCGCCGCCGCCGCCCGGGAGTCGACGAGCCGGCGGCGCAGCAGCGCGTACCAGGCGGTCGCGGTGCCGGCCAGGCAGCAGACCACGGCCACCAGGAACGCGACCTGCGAGCCGAAGAGCAGGGTGACCGGGGTCAGCGGCACGCCCAGGCCCAGCACCGAGGTGTTGGCCATCAGGTTCACCCCGTCCGGGGCGTTCAGCTCCCCGCTGTACAGCGGGTTCTCCAGGCCCGTCACCGCCCGGGCCGCGCGGGCCAGCATCCACTCGAAGAGGACCTGGTCCCCCGCCTGGTGGAACAGCCGCCCCGGGCGACCCCACTGGCCGAGGGTCAGCAGCACCGCCAGGGCGAGGTAGCCGGCGACGACCAGCGCGTCCGGCGCGCGCACCGGCAGCCGGCGGGACCGCCGGGCGGGTGCCGCCCCGGCGGTGCCGGTCGCCGCCGGGGCGGTCATCAGGTCGGCTGGTCGGTCAGCGCCCGGACGTCCCAGACCCAGACGTCCAGCTCCCGGCGGCCGGGACCGACCAGCTGCTCGACGGTGCGCCGCAGCTGCTCGGAGTGGTGCTGGCCGACCGGGAGCACCAGGACGGCCGCCCGCCAGTGCCGCAGCTCGTCGAGCGAGCGGCGGCGCTGCCGGTCGTCCAGCTTCGGGATGCGGCCGGTCGAGGCGACCTCCTCCAGCAGCCGCCCGACGCCGCTGGGCCGGCCGCCGAAGCGGCCGGGGTCGCCGGTGTTGCCGTTGCGCGGCGCCAGGAAGTAGCCGCCGGGGATCTTGAAGTCGAGGTTGGTGGAGGCGGCCCAGCGCATGCCGTGGGTGTGCCCCATGTTCGGCACCGGGATCGGCACCAGCGTCTGGTCCTCACCGACGTAGCCGCGCCACCGGTCGGCGGTGATGAAGTCCGGTACGGGCGGGCGGGAGGTCACCTTCAGCGGCATCGGCGCGATCGGCAGCAGCGCGAGGACGAGCCCGGCCACGGTGAGCGTACGCAGCGTCCGCCGCTCGACCGGCAGCGTCCGGGAGCGCTCGACGGCGAGCGCCAGCAGGATGCCCACCACCACGCTGGTGATCAGGCCGAAGCGGGTGGGCACCACCGCGTCGAGCAGCGGCAGCCGGACCAGCCACTCCCAGGGCCCGGTGAACAGCTCCCGGTGCCACCAGGACACCCGCTCGCCGAGGGAGAGCACCGCGAAGAACGCCCCGGTCGCGGCGAGCGCCCGGACCAGCATCTCCCGGCGCAGCCAGGCCACGATGCCGACGGCAATCAGGGCGAGGCTCCAACCGAAGAAGGCGTTCTCCTCGGAGTAGTTCGGCGCGAGGTTGACGTTGGCGCGCTCGTCGCCGCCGATCGTCGGCGAGCCGGGCGCGAAGAAGGCCGCGATGTCGTTGCCGTAGTCGCGGACCGCGTCGCTCAGGCCGTGGTACGCCATCGGCCCGGCGAACTGGACGTAGAGCGGGTACGCCAGCAGCGACCCGGCGAGCACGGTGCAGATCGCGAGGGCCTTGGCCAGCGGTCGCCACGCCGCCGACCAGAGCCCGGGCCGCTGGGCGAGCACGGCGAGCAGGAACACCCCGCAGGCGAGCGCCGTGAAGAGCAGGATCTCCTCGTTGATGAACGCCTGGGCGGTGACCATCAGGGCGAGCAGCACGCCGTCGCGCCACGGCCGTCGGGACCGGGTGATGACCAGCACCCGCCAGACGATGAACGGCAGCAGGAACTGCGAGATGATGTTGGGGTGCCAGTTGGCGTGCGACAGCATCGCCGGCGAGAACCCGCAGAACCAGCCGCCGACGGCCGCCGCCAGCGGGCTGCGCACGACGTGCCGGGAGAGCACGAAGTACCAGGCCGAGGCCGTGCCGGCGAGCGCGAGCGTGACCAGCACCACGAAGGTCACGGCCGGCCCGAAGAGCAGCGTCACCGGCACCATCGGGATGCCCAGCGCGAGGATGGCCGTGTTGGCCATCAGGTTGACCCCGTCGGGGTAGTTGAACTGCTCGGTGAAGAACGGGAACTCGCCGTGCAGCACCACGCGTACCGAGTGGGCGAGGAAGAACTGCACCTGGGCCGGGTCGCTGCTGTAGAGCGAGGCCACCCGGCCGGCCGGGTCCACCCAGATCTGGCTGGTGACCCACACCGCGGCGAGCAGGAACAGGCCGAAGACCGTGAGGTCCTGCCGACGCCGGGTCCACCGCCGGGGCCGGGCCGCGCCGTCCGCCCCGCGGGCCTCGCCGGAGGGGCCGGCGGCGTCGGTCGCTTCGGTGGTGGCCACGGCCGTGCCGGGAGCGTCGGCCTCGTCGGCGCGGGCGGCCCCGTCCGGCGTACGGTCACCGGCGCCGCCCACGGGCGGCGCCACGGGTTCGGACGCGGGGGCCGCGGCGGCGTCGGATTCCGACCAGGATTCGGCGCGGGTCTCGGCAGGCGTCACAGTCGGCGGAGTCTACCCGAGCGGGACATTCACCCTGAAACCACGGCAGTGTCCTCTGTGGTCGGCGTCGCCCACCGCCCGCGACCTGCGCACGGACGGTGGGCGAGGTGGCGCGTCCCGGTGATCCGACATCTCGTACTATGGCGCTTTCCGTTGAACGACGGCTGAGGCGATCGAGGGGGCGTACAGGTGGCTCCAGTCCGCCGGCGCGGCATCACGGCCACCGCACTGCTGACCCTGCTGCTCACCGCGACCGCCTGCGGGCCGGTGGCCGACCGGCAGCCGGGCGACCTGCGGGTCGGCTACGACAGCCTGGACGGCGACCTGACGGTCTGGCCGCCACGCGGCACCCTGGCGGGCGACGCCGCCGTCCGGTCGGCGGTGACCGAGGCGGTACGCGACTGGCGGTCACCGGCCGACGACCGGGTGCACCTGCCCACGTCCGGGATCCTCTGGTCCGGCGAGGTCGGCGGCGCGCCGCTGGCCCTGGTCGCCGCGGACGTGCCCGGCGAGAGCGCCTCCTGGCTGCTCCAGGTCACCACCGAGGACGGCCGGTACGCGGTCACCCGCGCCGCCGAGTACACCGACCCCGGCTACCTCGTCTACTCCGACGTGCTCCCCGTGCACACCTCCGACGGGCGGCGCTACCTCACGTCGGGCCGGGTGCAGCGGCTGCTCGGGCCGGACGGCCGCGCGCTGCGGCACACCGACGGCCTCACCGAGCCGGTGACCGTGCCGGCCTGCCGGGCGGTGCCGGTTACCGCCACGCTCAGGGCCACCGAGGCGCTGCCCCGGGGCCGCGCCGCCGACCGGCTGCTGGACCTCGGCACCGGCACCACCGACCCGCGCTACCCCCTCGTCCGCGACGAGAGCGGCTCCGGCAAGCGGGCCCTCACGGGCCTGGACACCTGCGCGCTCGCCGGCGAGGAGGGCCCGTTCGGCAGCGTCCCCCGGCGCATCGGCGACCGGGACGCGCCGCGCTCGGTCCCGTCGTCGTGGCCGATGACCAAGCTGACCGTACGCACCCTCGGCGAGGTCGCCCTCGGCGGCGGGGAGCCGGCGGAGCTGGAGCAGTTGAGCTGGGAGACGGCCGACGGCACGATGACCGCCGTGGTCTACCGCCCCGCCGACGGGGGCACGCCGGTGGTCTCCCCCGCCGACCGCTCCAACCCGTTGCAGACGTACACGCTGCCGGTGCCGGGGCAGCCGCTGGCCGTGCTGAGCTGGCGGCCGACCGCCGACAGTTCGCTGTCGACGCCGCCGGACACGCCCCGGCTGGTGGACCGGCCGGGGCTGGTCGTGGTGCCGGCGCCGACCCGGTCGGAGACGTTCAGCCTCGCCGAGGCGGAGAAGACGCACTACCGCTCCCTCGGCGGTCGCTGACCCGGCGTCGGCTCCGCTGACCGGCACGCGAGACGCCGACGGCGGGTGACCCGGTCTCCCGGGGCACCCGCCGTCGGCGGTCTGGAACTCAGTTCTGTGCGGTCGCGTCGTCGGCGGCGATCACCGGCTCGACCGGCTCGACGTCCAGCCGGGAGATCCAGCCGGTGACGTCGCGGGCCACGTCCTGCGCGGTCAGGCCGAGGTCGGCGAGGATCTGCGCGCGGGTGCCGTGCGGGTGCCAGTCGGCTGGCACGCCCAGGTCCTTCAGCGGCACCCGGACGTCGGCGTCCCGCATCGCCTGGGCGAGGGCGTCACCCACGCCACCGACCCGGACGCCGTCCTCGACGGTGACCACGAGGCGGTGCCCGGCGGCCAGCTCGACCAGCTCGGCCGGGACCGGGCGGACCCAGCGCGGGTCGACCACGGTCACCCCGAAGCCCTGCCCGGCGACCCGGGTGGCCACCTCCATGCTCAGGTGGCCGAAGGAGCCGACCGCCACCAGCAGCACGTCCTTGCGCGCCGCCTCGGCCAGCACGTCGACGGTGCCGACCCGGCGCACGGCCGGCAGGTCGGCGGCGACGGTGCCGGTCGGGAAGCGGACGATGGTGGGGCCGTCGTCGACGGCCACAGCCTCGCGCAGCTCCTCGCGCAGGGTGGCGGCGTCGCGGGGCGCGGCGATCCGCAGGCCCGGCACGACCCCGAAGACGGACATGTCCCACATGCCGTAGTGGCTGGGCCCGTCGGGGCCGGTGATGCCGGCCCGGTCCAGCACGAAGGTCACCGGCAGCCGGTGCATCGCCACGTCCAGCAGGACCTGGTCGAAGGCGCGGTTGAGGAAGGTCGCGTAGACCGCCACCACGGGGTGCAGCCCGCCGAGGGCCAGGCCGGCGGCGGAGGTGGCCGCGTGCTGCTCGGCGATGCCCACGTCGTAGACCCGGTTCGGGTGCTTGCGGGCCAGCTTGGCTATGCCGGTGGGCTCGGCCATCGCGGCGGTGATGCCCACCACGTCGGGCCGCTCGTCGGCGATCGCGACCAGCTCGTCGGCGAAGACGTGCGTCCACTTCACCGACGGGGCGGCGACCAGCTTGCCGGTCTCGATGTCGAAGGCGCTGCCGGGGCCGTGCAGGCAGTCGGCCTCGTCCTCCTCGGCCGGGCGGTAGCCGTAGCCCTTACGGGTGACGGCGTGCACGATCACCGGGCCGCCGAAGTTCTTCGCCGCGCGCAGCGCCGACTCGACCGCGGCCACGTCGTGCCCGTCGACCGGGCCGACGTACTTGATGCCGAGGTCCTCGAACATCGCCTGCGGGGCGACGGCGTCCTTGATGCCCCGCTTGACGGCGTGCAGCACCTCGTACATCGGCCGGCCGACCAGCGGCGTCGAGCCGAGTGCCTCCTTGACGGTGTCGAGCACCTTCTCGTAGCCGGGATTGAGCCGCAGCGAGGAGAGGTGGTCGGCGAGGCCGCCGATGGTCGGCGCGTAGGACCGGCCGTTGTCGTTGACCACTATCACCAGCGGGTTGCGGGCGGTGGCGATGTTGTTCAGCGCCTCCCAGCACATGCCGCCGGTGAGCGCGCCGTCGCCGACCACGGCGACCACGCTGCGCTGCTCGCCCCGCAGCGCGTACGCCTTGGCCAGGCCGTCGGCGTAGGACAGGGCGGTGGAGGCGTGCGAGTTCTCGATCAGGTCGTGCTCGCTCTCGGCCTGGCTCGGGTAGCCGGAGAGGCCGCCGCGCTGGCGCAGCCGGTCGAAGCCGGCCTGCCGCCCGGTCACGATCTTGTGCACGTACGCCTGGTGGCCGGTGTCGAACAGGAACCGGTCGCGGGGCGAGTCGAAGACCCGGTGCATGGCCAGGGTCAGCTCGACCACGCCCAGGTTGGGGCCGACGTGCCCGCCGGTACGCGAGACCTTGGCGATCAGGAAGTCACGGATCTCGGCGGCGAGGACGTCCAACTCCTCGGCGGACATCCGCTTGACGTCCTGCGGACCCCGGACGGTGGCCAGCAGCCCGGTGTGGTGGACCGTGCCCTCTTCAACGCTCATGACGCAAGAGTCTATCGGCCGTCCGACACTCCGCAGGCTGGCCCGGACGCCCGCCCACCGACCGGGGGTGCTGAGCGCCTGGTCAGCCTGCGGATGGATCGCGGGCGGCCGGGCGCGCGCCCGCGGGAGTCAGGCCGCGATCCGCAGCCGCCGGGGCGCCGGGACGGCCGGGGTGCCCCGGTACGCCGGCCCGGACGGGGTCCAGGAGCCCAGCACGGCGGCCCGGGCGGCGCCGGTCACCGAGGGCAGCGCGCCGGGCAGCCCGTGCCAGGAGAGCCAGCCCAGCAGGGCGAACGCGTAGGCCTCCTTGGCCTGCGCGGGCACCCCCAGCTCGTCGGTGGTGCGCAGCCGCCAGCGCCCCGCCCCGAGGGCCGCCAGCCGGGCGGTCAGGGTGGGGTTGCGCACCCCGCCGCCGGCCGCCACCACCTCCGCCACGCCGTGCCGGTCGCACTCGGCGGCCACCACCCGGGCGGTCAGTTCGGTCAGGGTGGCGAGCACGTCGTCGGCCGGCACCGCCTCGTCGAGGGCGGCCAGCCGGGCGTCCAGGTAGCCGGCGTGGAACAGCTCCTTGCCTGTCGACTTGGGCGGCGGCGCCGCGTAGTACGGCTCGGCGAGCAGCGCGTCGAGCAGCCCGGGGTGCACCCGACCGGCCGCCGCGCGGGCGCCGTCGAGATCGCAGGGCCGCCCGAGGAGGCGGCGGGCCGCCGCGTCGAGCAGCGCGTTGGCGGGCCCGACGTCGTACCCGAGCACCGGCGCGCCCGGCGCGAGCACCGTGAGGTTGGCGATGCCGCCCAGGTTGAGCGCGGCGCGTGGGGCCGCACCGTCTGCCGGGTCGAGCAGCAGCGCGTCGAACGCCGGGACCAGGGGCGCGCCCTGCCCGCCGGCCGCGACGTCCGCCGAGCGCAGGTCGCTGAGCACGGGTACGCCCACCCGGGCGGCCACCCGGGCCACCGCGCCCAGTTGCAGGGTGCCCCGGGCGCGCCCGTCGGCGACCCAGTGGAAGACCGTCTGCCCGGGCGAGACCACCGCGTCGACCGCGCCGCCGGCCAGCTCGACGCCGAGGGCCGCCGCCTCGGCGAAGACCTCGCCGAGGCGGTTGTCCAGCCGGCAGACCGCCTCGATCGTGGTGCTCCCGGGCGGCAGCAGCGCGCCGATCGCTTCGCGCAGTTCGTCGTCGTAGTCGAGGGCGCGGTGCCCCAGCGGGCGCAGCCGCAGCGTGTCCCCGTCGAGGGTGAACTCGGCGGCGGCCACGTCCACCCCGTCGTAGGAGGTCCCCGACATCAGTCCGACGATCTTCATGGCGTCAGGCTAGCGGGCGGCTCCGTCGGGCGGCAGGAGCAGACCGACCAGCTCGACGTGCTGGGTCATCGGGAACAGGTCGAAGCCGCGCAGCACGGTCAGCCGCCAGCCCAGCCCGGCGAAGGTGCGCACGTCGCGGGCGAAGGCGGCCGGGTCGCAGGCCACGTACGCCACCGCGCGGGGACCGGCGGCCACGATGTCGCGCACCACCCGGGCGCCCGCGCCGGAGCGCGGCGGGTCGAGCACCACCACGTCGACCGGGCCGGTGATCCGGCGGCGGGCCAGCGCGGTCTCCACCCGGGCCGGCACGACCTCCACCCGGGGCAGGTCGCGCAGGTTCTCCCGGGCGGCGGCGACGCCCTGCGCCGCCGACTCGACCAGGGTGACACGGCCCGCGTCGCCGACCCGGCCGGCGAGCGCGGCGGCGAAGAGCCCCGCCCCGCCGTAGAGGTCCCAGGCCCGCTCCCCCGGGCGCGGGTCGACCAGCTCCAGCACGGCGTCGACCAGGGTGTCGGCGGCGGCCGGGTGGACCTGCCAGAACGACGACGCCGGCAGCGTCCACTCCCGGCCTGCGGCCACCTCGCGGACCCGGTCCGGGCCGCTCACCGTGCGGGGCGCCCCGTCGGCGACGGCGGTCACGGCCACGTCCCCGCCGGTGGAGGCGACGGTCTCGACCGCGTCTGCGTCCGGCCAGCGCGCCCCGGTCGGGGCCAGCACGGGCAGCTCGCGGATCGCCGGGTGGGCGATCAGGCAGCGGTCGATCGGGACCACCTCGTGCGAGCGGTGCTTGAGCAGGCCGGCCCGGCCCGCCCCGTCGACGGCGTAGCGGACCCGGGAGCGCCAGCCGAGCGGCCCGCCGGGCAGCGCCTCGACCCGGACGCCGAGGGCGTCCAGCTCGGCGTCGGTGAGCCCGCCGAGGCGGGTGAGCTGCTCGCGCACCACCGCCGCCTTCCAGTCGAGCTGGGCGGCCGGGGCGACGTGTTGCAGGTCGCACCCGCCGCACCGGCCCGGCTTCGCGTACGGGCAGGGCTGCTCGACCCGGTTCGGGGCGGCCTCGAGCACGCTCACCGCGTCGGCCCGGACGAACCCCTTGTGCACCTCGGTGACCTCGGCGACCACCCGCTCGCCGGGCAGCGCGTGCCGGACGAAGACCACCTGGCCGTCCACCCGCGCGACGCAGTGCCCGCCGGGCGCGACCGCCCCCACGGTCAGCTCGACCCGCTCGGCCTCCTCCAGCCCCCGGTCGTTACCGTGCGCGCTCACCGTTCACCTCCACCACTCTGGCCGCTCTCGCCGGGCGGCGCGGACACGACGGGCGGGACGCTCGGCGGCAGGGTGCCGCGCGGCGCGACCCGGGGGCCGCGTGCCGGCCCCCGGCTCAGTGTGGCGTCCAGCCGGTCCAGGTCCTTGCCGGCGGTCGAGGCGAGCTGCCACGGCACGCTGGTCACCATCACCCCCGGTTCGAAGAGCAGCCGGCCCTTCAGGCGCAGCGCGCTCTGGTTGTGCAGCAGGTGCTCCCACCAGCGCCCCACCACGTACTCCGGGATGAAGACCGTGACCACGTCGCGCGGCGACTCCCGGCGGACGCCGGCCACGTAGTTCAGGATCGGGCGGGTGATCTCCCGGTACGGCGAGTCGACCACGGTCAGCGGGACGGGCAGGTCCCGCCGCTCCCACTCCGCCTGCAACTCCCGGGTGTCCTTCTCGTCGACGTTGACGGTCACCGCGGTCAGCGTGTCCGGCCGGGTGGCCCGGGCGTACGCGATCGCCCGCAGCGTCGGCTTGTGCAGCTTGCTGACCAGCACGACGGCGTGGTTGCGGGCGGGCAGCACGGCGCGGCCCTCGTCCGGCGGGGTCAGCTCCGCCGCGACCCGGTCGTAGTGTCGGCGGATGCCCAGCATCAGCACGTAGATCATCGCCATCGCGGCGATGGCGATCCACGCGCCGAGCAGGAACTTGGTGACGAGCACGACGATCAGCACCGCGCCGGTCATCGCCATGCCGAAGGTGTTGATCGCCCGGGAGCGGAGCATCCGCCGGCGCGCCTGCGGGTCCCGCGCGGTCCTCAGGTGCCGGTTCCAGTGCCGGATCATGCCGGCCTGGGAGAGCGTGAACGAGACGAAGACGCCCACGATGTAGAGCTGGATGAGCTTGGTCACCTCGGCCTGGAAGCCGACGATCAGCACGATCGCGGCGACGGCCAGGAAGACGATGCCGTTGGAGAAGGCCAGCCGGTCGCCGCGGGTGTGCAGCTGCCGGGGCAGGTAGCGGTCCTGCGCGAGGATCGAGCCGAGCACCGGGAAGCCGTTGAACGCGGTGTTCGCGGCGAGGAAGAGGATCAGCGCGGTGACCCCGGCGACCACGAAGAGCAGCACCGAGCCGGAGCCGAAGACCGTCTCCCCGAGCTGGGTGGTGACGGTCTTCTGCACGTACCCCTCGGGGCCGGAGATGATCTGGAGCCGCGGGTCCTCGACGAACTGGAGGCCGGTGAGGCGGGACAGCCAGATGATGCCGACCAGCATCGCCACCGAGATGGTGCCGAGCAGCAGCAGCGTGGTGGCCGCGTTGCGGCTCTTCGGGGCCTTGAACGCCGGCACCCCGTTGGAGATCGCCTCCACGCCGGTCAGCGCCGCGCAGCCCGAGGAGAAGGTGCGCAGCAGCAGGAAGACCAGGGCGAAGCCGGTGACGCTGTGCTCGGCCTGGATCTCCAGGCCGGCGCTGGGCGCGCGCAGGTCGTGGCCGAGCACGAACACCCGGACCAGGCCGGTGAGCAGCATCCCGACCATCACGATGATGAAGCCGTAGGTGGGGATGGCGAAGGCCGTGCCGGACTCCCGCAGGCCGCGCAGGTTCACCGCGGTGAGCAGCACCACCGCGGTGACCGCGATCAGCACCTTGTGGGTGGCCACGAACGGCACCACCGAGCCCAGGTTGGCCACCCCGGAGGAGACCGAGACCGCGACCGTGAGCACGTAGTCCACCAGCAGCGCGCTGGCCACCGCGACCCCCGCCCGGGGTCCGAGGTTGACCGTGGCCACCTCGTAGTCGCCGCCGCCCGAGGGGTAGGCGTGCACGTTCTGCCGGTAGCTGGCCACGACGGTGAGCATCACCACCACGACGGCCAGGGCGATCCACGGCGAGAAGAAGTACGCCGAGGCGCCGGCGATGGAGAGGGTCAGCAGGATCTCGTCGGGCGCGTACGCGACGCTGGAGAGCGCGTCGGACGCGAACACGGGCAGCGCGATGCGCTTGGGCAGAAGCGTGTGCTTGAGCCGGTCGGACCGGAACGGTCGACCGAGGAGCAGCCGCTTCAGCAGCGAGGTGGGTCTGGCCACAACGGCCAAGCGTACGACCAGCCGGGTGGGCGTCGTGGGGTGGTCGAGCGCGGCGGGGCGGACCGGCGGAGTACCGTCGGTCCGCACTCGCGCCGGGAACGTGGCAGGCTCGCAGACGGCACGCTCACCGGCCGGTGTGGCGCACCTTGAGGAGGGACGCGGTGCATGTCGTGATCATGGGTTGTGGCCGGGTCGGCTCGACCCTCGCCTACAGCCTGGAGTCCCGGGGGCACTCGGTCGCGGTCATCGACCATGACGCCGACGCCTTCCGCCGGCTCGGCCCGGACTTCGCCGGGATCACCGTCACCGGGGCCGGCTTCGACGGGGAGGTGCTGCGGCAGGCCGGCATCGAGCGGGCGGACGCCTTCGCGGCCGTCTCCAGCGGCGACAACTCCAACATCATCTCGGCCCGGCTCGCCCGGGAGACGTTCGGCGTGTCCCGGGTGGCGGCGCGGATCTACGACCAGCGCCGCGCGCAGGTCTACGAGCGGCTCGGCATCCCCACCGTGGCCACCGTCCGGTGGACCGCCGAACGGATGCTGCGGCACCTGGTGCCGGAGGGGAACGTGGAGATCTTCCGCGACCCGACGAGCACGGTGTCGATCATCGAGGTGCCGGTGCACAAGGACTGGGTCAGCCGGCCGGTACGCGCCCTGGAGGGGGCGACCGGGGCCCGGGTGGCGTACCTGATCCGCTTCGGCATCGGCACGCTGCCGACCCGCTCCAGCGTCGTCCAGGAGGGCGACCAGCTCTTCATGCTGGTCACCGACGACATCGCGGAGACGGTCACGTCGGTGGCGGCGGCGCCGCCGGAAGGAGGGCTGTGAGCATGCGCATCGCCATCGCCGGCGCGGGCAACGTGGGCCGCTCGATCGCGCAGGAGCTGATCGACAACGGCCACCAGGTGATGCTCATCGAGCGCCAGCCCAGGATGCTCCGCCCCGACCGGGTGCCGGCCGCCGACTGGGTGCTGGCCGACGCCTGCGAGCTGGCCAGCCTGGAGGAGGCCGACATCGCCGGCTGCGACGTGGTGGTCGCGGCCACCGGGGACGACAAGGTCAACCTGGTGGTCTCGCTGCTGGCCAAGACCGAGTTCGCGGTGCCCCGGGTGGTGGCCCGGGTCAACCGGGCCGAGAACGAGTGGCTCTTCACCGAGCAGTGGGGCGTCGACGTCGCGGTGAGCAAGCCGCGGGTGATGGCGGCCCTGGTCGAGGAGGCGGTCACCGTCGGCGACCTGGTCCGGCTGATGACGTTCCGGCAGGGCGAGGCGAACCTGGTGGAGATCACCCTGCCGCCGACCGCCCCGTACGTCGGGGAGCCGTTGCGCGCGGTCCCGCTGCCCCGCGACTCGGCGCTGGTGGCGATCCTGCGCGGCAAACGCGTGCTGGTGCCCACGCCGGACGACCCGTTGGAGGCCGGCGACGAGCTGATCTTCGTGTGCACGGCGGAGGTCGAGGACGCGGTCCGCGCGGTGGTGCTCGGGGCGGACAGCGTCGAGCGCACCCGCGAGCAGCGCTGAGGCGGCGGCCTCAGCCGCCGGGCAGCGCCTCGGACTCCGCCTCCCGGGTGACCCGGCGGACCGTCCAGACCGTGATCAGCAGCAGCAGCACGTACGGCGGGTAACCCAGCACCAGCCGCGCCACGCCGAGCGCCGTGTCCTGGTGGGCGAGGTAGAGCCCCGCCTGCACGCCCACCTTGGCCAGCCACACCACGCCCCACAGCACGGTGAGCCCGGTGAAGGTGCGTACCAGGCGCGGATCGTCGCGCCACTCCGAGCGGCCCTTGGCCACCAGCACCGACCAGATCCACCCCACGAGGGGCTGCCGGAGCGCCGCCGAGAGCAGCAGGGCCAGTCCGTAGCCGATGCCGTAGAGGATGCCGGGAAGGTAGAAGTCGCGTTCGTCGCCGGTGCGCCAGGCGATCGCGGCGCCGACGGCGACGCCGAAGAGCCCGTTGACCGCGTGCCGAACCGGGCGGCGCTGCGCCAGCCGGAGCCCGGCGATCGCGAGGGCCACGGCCACCGAGGCGATCACGGCGGGCCGCAGCTCGCCGATGATGTTGGCCAGCACGAAGACGACCACCGGGATGCTGGACTCGACCAGGCCCCGCCAGCCGCCGAGCTGGTCGGCCATCTGCTCGGCGAGGGTGGGCAGCGGCTCCTCGCCCTGCGGGTCGCTCTCCGGCTGTGCCGCCCGGTGCTGTCCCGTCGTCATCGCACGCCTTCCGTCCGCCGCGGCCACCGGATCACTTCGGCGGTTCCAGCTCGTAGTACGGGTTGTAGATGACCTTGCGGTCGTCGCGCACCGCCACCCGACCGCGCGCGGTCAGGTGGCGGCCGGGCTCGATCCCGGCGATGTGCCGCCGGCCCAGCCAGACCAGGGTGACCACGTCGCTGCCGTCGTAGAGGTCCGCCTCCAGCGTGGGCAGGTTGGTCCGCGGGGTGTAGACGACCGTACGCAGCCGACCGGCCACCGAGACCACCTGGCCCCGCATGCACTGCCCGGCCGGTACACCGCCGTGCTCGGCGCTCTCCCGGCGCAGCTCCTGCGCCTCGATCTCCGCCTCGCTCGCCGTCAGCCGTCGCAGCATGCGGCGCAGCGGACCCCGGCCCTCGTCGGTCGACATGACCTCCGCGTCACCCTCTCCACGCTGGGCCGACGCGTCGCCGGCACCCGGGACGACCCCGGCGACGCCGGAACCGTCCCGCCAGCGTACGCCGACGGGGCCGGTCCCGGCGCGTCGTGACGGTCGGTCAGGCCTCGCGGGGCGCGGGCGCGGGGTTGCCGTCGGCCGGTGCCTCGGTGCCCGCCTGGTCGGCCACCTCGCGGGGCAGCCGCAGCGGCAGCGGCTCGCGCACCGGCTTGGCCTCCTGGCCCCGGTCGACCACCAGGCCGTCGAGGCACTCGGCCAGCGGGCCGGCGGCGGCCGGGTCGGTGGCCACCTCGCCCTGGTAGACGCCGCGGACCATCCAGCGCGGCCCGTCGATGCCGACGAACCGCAGGGCGGTCAGCCCGTCCGGGGTACGCACCCGGGCGTGCAGCTCGGTGCCGTACTCGCCCTGGACCTCCTGGGCCGCCGCGCCGTCGTTGAACAGCGACTGGCGGATCTCCTCGCGCACCTCGTCCCAGATGCCCTCGGAGCGCGGCGCGGCGAAGACACCGAGCTGGAGCGCGTTCGGACCGTGCACGAGCACGACCTGCTGGATCACGCCCTCCGGGTCGGCCTGCACCCGCACCTCGACATCCCGCACCGCCGGGATGTGCAGGCTGCCCAGGTCGAGCCGCTGCACCCCCTCGGGCGCCTCGGAGATGTCGTACGGGCCGCGGGCCGGGGTCGACTCCTCGTGCGAGTCGAGGACCTCGGTCGTCCGCTCGTCACGGGCGTGCCGTCCGGCACTGTCCCGCTTCCGGGAGAAGATCACTGCGCCAACCCTCCGCTGTTCGCTCTCACCCTGCCACCTCTTCCGTCCGGCCGCCTGCCCGGTCCCGCTCTTCCCGTCGCACGTCCGGCGACCGCCGTCCGTCCGGCGCCTCCGGGGCCGCGTCCTGCCCGCCGTCCGCCGGGGACGGCACCAGGCCGGCGTGGCCGCCCGTGGAGCCGTGGCCGCCGGTCCCCCGCCGGGACTCGGGCAGCTCGGCCACCGGCCGGAAGTCCGCCCGCGCCACCCGCTGCACGACGAGCTGCGCGATGCGGTCACCACGGGAGATCTTCGCCGGTGTCTCCCGATCATGGTTGATCAGGTTGACCAGGATCTCACCCCGGTAGCCGGCGTCGACCGTACCGGGCGCGTTGAGCACCGTCACGCCGAGTCTGGCGGCGAGCCCCGAACGGGGGTGGACCAGGCCCACGTACCCCTCGGGCAACGCGATCGCCACGCCGGTCGGGACCAGGGCCCGGCCGCCGGGTGGCAGCTCGACGTCCGCCGCGGCCACCAGGTCCGCGCCGGCATCGCCGGGATGGGCGTACGCCGGCAGCGGCAGCTCGGGGTCGAGCTGCCGTACGGGCACGGGTACGACGTCGGTCACGGTTCTCCTCTTCCGTCCGTTTCCTGGGGTGACCCTGCCATCCTGCCGGTTCCGTCGCCCGTCGTGCGCCGTACCCTCGCAGGAGTGAGCCTGTCACCATCCTCGCCGTCCCCGGCGCCGCCCGCGGCGGTGCCCCCGCAGCACGCCGAGCGGCTCGGTCTGCCCTGGTGGCTGTGGCTGGGTGGCCTGGCTGCGGCCACGCTGCTGGCCCTCGAGGTCTGGATGGGCGCCCCCGGCGTCCGCGCCTGGCTGCCCTTCGTCGTGCTGCTCCCGGCGACCGTCGCCGGCCTGGCCTGGCTGGGCCGGATCCGGATCGCCGTACGCGACGACGAGCTGCGGGTGGACGACGCCCGGCTGCCGGTTCGGTTCGTCGCCGACGTCGTCCCGCTGGACGCCGCCGGCCGGCGTGAGGTGCTCGGGGTCGGCGCCGACCCGCTGGCGTTCGTGGTGCAGCGGCCGTGGATCCCCGGCGCCGTGCAGGTGGTCCTCGACGACCCGGCCGACCCCACCCCGTTCTGGGTGGTCAGCACCCGGCACCCGGTCGAGCTGGCCGAGGCGCTCCTCGCCGCCCGCGACGCCGCCCGGGCCTGAGTTCGTCCGGCGCCCGGTCGCGCCGTCCCGCTGCCCGACGCCGGTCCCTCCGCTCGGGCCCCGGCTGCCCGGGCGCTGTCCGTCCGTCCGGCCGCTGCCCGTTCGCTCCGACGCTGTCCGGCGGCGTTCGGGACCCTGCCCGTGCTCGGTGCCGTTGCCCGCTCAGCGGGCGCCGGGGAGGGCCGGCGGGGCGTCCGGCAGGGCCTTGGCCTGGCGACGCAGGTCGCTGCGGAGCTGGTCCGCCATGGTCCGGGTGGCCCGGCGGTTGAGGTAGCTGGCCACCGCCGCCCCGGTGAGGAAGGGCCCGAGGGTGGTCAGGTTGCGGCCGAAGCGCTTGAGCAGCGTGTCCCGAAGCTCCTTGCGCGCGGCGGTGCCCAGCACGGCGCTCACCCCGACACCGGGCATCATCGGGTTGATCCCCCGCTGGCCGGCCCAGGACTGCACCAGGGCGACGGCCCGCTGGGTGCCGCCGCTCGGCACCGGGACCCCGTAGACCTCGTGCAGTTCGCCGATCAGCTTCAGCTCGACCGCCACCACGGCGACCGTCTCGGCGGCCAGCAGGACCGGCGCGGAGAGCAGGGTCGGGGCGACCGCCCACTCGACCGCCGCCACTCCCCCGCCGGCGGCGCCGATGCCGGCCGTCGTCCGCGCGGCGTTGCGGACCAGCCGCTCGGCCAACGCCTCGCCGTCCAGGCCGTCGAAGTGCCGGCGCAGGGTGGCCAGGTCGCGTACGGGCACGTGCGGGGCGACCTCGGCGACCGTGTCGACCATCCAGCGCACCGCGCTCTTCGGCTTGAACAGGTCGGTCAGCCCACGCGCCCGCGCCTGCCCGACGAGCCGGCCGAGCAGTTGCCGCCGGCGCGCCGGCTCGACGTCGTCGGCGGTCAGGGCCGCGACGGTGGCACCCAGCTCGTCCGTGCCGCGCGCGGGCACCGCGTCGGCATGGTCGTCCCGCGCGACGGGGTCGTCCGCGCCGTCGGCGCGGCCCTGGTCCGCGCCACGCGTGCCGCCGGACTCGCTCCGCTCGCTCATGGACCGACCTCCCGAATGGACCGACGTCGTCATGACGGTCACCCGTCAACGAGTCAAGCAGGTCCCCGGGAATGCCGCACGGCGGCTCGGGCAGCGGCGGCCCCGACGAGGGAGCCGCCGCTGGTGCGGACGCACGGTGTCAGACGCACTCGCGGCAGATCAGGTCGCCGTTACGCTCGACCGCCAACTGGCTGCGGTGGTGCACCAGGAAGCAGCGGGCGCACCGGAACTCGTCCTGCTGCATCGGCAGCACCTTGACCGTGAGTTCCTCGTCCGCCAGGTCGGCGCCGGGCAGCTCGAAGCTCTCGGCCACCTCGGCCTCGTCGACGTCCACGGCGCCCGACTGTGAGTCGACGCGTCGGGCCTTGAGCTCTTCCAGGCTGTCCTCGCCGAGGTCGACCTCGTCGCGACGCGGGGCGTCGTAGTCGGTGGCCATCGGTTTCACTCTCCCATATCGATGTTGTCGCTTCCGGTTGTAACGCCGGACGACGCTGTTTCGGTTCCGCTGGCCGGCCACCACTTGTGTCGGTCACCCGACCCGAAGACAGCACGGACGGAGGCATCCCCAAGGAACACCCGACGAGCGCGGAACCATACCCCCCCATTTGGCGAGGCATGTATACCGCCCTCGTGGCTGAGATGTACGCCCCCGCACGCGAAGTTGTTCCCAATGTGACTCAGGCGACACGAAGATAGGGGTAGTACTACCCGGTTCCCGGATGGCGCGCCGGCATGTCCGGCTGTTTCCACGCGACGGCCGGACAACCGTTAACCTCAGCGGCGTACTCGACGGCCGGCGGGGCGGCCCGACCACCGGCGGCCGCCACCACCCACCCACTGTCCGGGGAGCACCCTGATGAGCTTTGCACGAGTGCGAGCACTCGTTGTCGTCGGCCTGCTGGCGGTGCTGGCCCTCGTCTTCGTGGTCGTCGCACTGGTCCGCGACACCCAGAGCAGCGCCGGCCTCGCCGGAGGCTGCCCCGAGGGCTGGCCGATGGCCGACGTGACCCTGCGGGAACCCAAGGACGTCAAGATCAACGTCTACAACGCGACCGACGAAGCGGGTCGGGCCAGCACCGTCGCGGACGACTTCCGCAACCGTAAGTTCCAGGTCAAGAAGGTCGGCAACGAGAAGAAGCACATCGACGACATCGCGGTCCTGCGCTACGGCCCGAAGGGCGTCGGCTCGGCGCACCTGCTGCGGGCGTACTTCCTCGACAACGCCGAGTGGGACTACGACGCCAAGCGCACCGACGACGTCGTCGACGTGGTGCTCGGCGGCGGCTTCCAGCAGCTCGCCACCACCACCGAGGTCAACCAGTCCCTGGGCGACCTCGGCGCGCCGGTCGCACCGGCCGAGTCCTGCCCGATGTCCGAGGACGACTGACCACGCCGTGCCCCCGGTCCCGCCGGGGGCACGGCGCCGGCCGGTCAGGGACCGCCCGAGGCGTCCAGGTCCGCGAGGCGGTCGTGCAGCGGCTTGAACAGCGCCGCCGGCGCGGCGATCACCAGGTCCGGGCCGGCCGGCAGCCCGCCCAGCCCGGCGACCAGCAGCCCGGCCTCGGTCGCCACCAGGGCACCGGCGGCCTGGTCCCAGGCCGCGAGCCCCTTCTCGTAGTAGGCGTCCACCCGCCCCTCCGCCGCCAGGCAGAGATCCAGCGCCGCGGCGCCGAACCGACGGATGTCCCGGATGTGCGGGATCAGCTCGGCGACCACCCGGGCCTGGTGCGCCCGGCGCCCCGGGTCGTAGCCGAATCCCGTGGCGACCAGCGCCTGGCCGAGATCGGTCTCCGTGGAGCAGCGCAGCCGCTCGCCGTCGCGCCAGGCGCCCCCGCCGGCGGTGGCCGTCCACTCCTCGCCGGTGCTGACGTTGCGCACCACCCCGGCGACCACCTCGCCGTCGACCTCGGCGGCGAGCGACACCGCACAGTGCGGGATCCCGTAGAGGTAGTTGACCGTGCCGTCGATCGGGTCCACGATCCAGCGGACGCCGCCGGGGGCGACCGGGCCGGTCTCCCCCGCCCCGTACTCCTCGCCGAGGACGGCGTCGCCCGGCCGCAGCCGGCGCAGCGCGTCGATCACCTGCCGCTCGACCGCCCGGTCGGCGGCGGTCACCACGTCGGTGACCGTGCTCTTGGTGGCCGCCACCGACACGCCCTCGACCCTCATCCGGTACGCGGTGGCGGCCGCGTCCCGGGCCACCTCGACCGCGATGTCCAGCAGTTCCGCCGGCGCCGAGCGATCCATCGTTCGTCCCCTTCCCGCACGGCCGGGGTGTTCCGGGTCACGCGCTGTACCATCCTTACAAAGTCCACATCTACGTCGAATCGGCGGTCCCCGCCGCCGGTCCGCCGTGCGGCGCGGGATGATCGCCGCAGACGGCGTTACAATTCACCCCTGCCCACGCTGCGACGGACCGCCAACGACCGGCCGGCCCGGGACACGGGGGTCCCTCAACCACATCGCCCGGCAAGGTGCCCCGCTCTGCGTCGGACGACCCGGCCGTGCTCGCTCTTCGCCTCCGGAAGGTCATTCGTGACAGAACCCCGCCAGACCGGCGCCGACGTTCGCTCGCTCACCGACACTCTGATCGCCCACGCGCAGAGCGCGGGCGGCCAGCTCACGTCGGCTCAGCTCGCGCGCACCGTCGAGTCCGCCGAGGTGACTCCGGCCCAGGCCAAGAAGATCCTGCGGGCGCTCTCCGAGGCGGGAGTGACCGTGGTGGTCGACGGCTCGGCGAGCACCCGCCGCCGCGTCGCCGCCGCCCGATCGGCCACTCCCGCGTCCCGGGCCACCACCGCCAAGACCACCAAGAAGGCCGTCGCGCCCGCCCCGAAGCAGGCGCCCGCCGCGGACGAGGCCCCGGCGCCCGCCCCGCGCAAGGCCGCCCCACGCAAGGCCACCGGCACGACCGCCGAGGTGGCGGCCAAGGCCGCCGCGCCCGCGAAGGCGACCAAGGCGACCCGGGCGACCAAGGCGACGGTCGCCGCGGCCGGCGCCAAGCCGGCCAAGGCCGGCGGCAAGGCCAAGGGCGAGGGCGCCGAGGGCGACATCGACCCGGAGGAGCTGGCCGCCGCGATCGAGGACGTGGTCGTCGAGGAGCCGGCGGAGCTGACCCGCGCCGCCGAGACCGACGCCGCCAACTCGGCCAGCGACAACGACTTCGAGTGGGACGACGAGGAGTCCGAGGCGCTCAAGCAGGCGCGTCGCGACGCGGAGCTGACCGCCTCCGCCGACTCGGTCCGGGCCTACCTCAAGCAGATCGGCAAGGTCCCGCTGCTCAACGCCGAGCAGGAGGTGGAGCTGGCCAAGCGGATCGAGGCCGGGCTCTACGCCGCGGAGCGGCTGCGGGCTGCCGACGAGGGCGAGGAGAAGCTCACCCGCGAGATGCAGCGGGACCTGGGCTGGATCTCGCGCGACGGCGAGCGCGCCAAGAACCACCTGCTGGAGGCCAACCTCCGGCTGGTGGTCTCGCTGGCCAAGCGTTACACCGGTCGCGGCATGGCCTTCCTCGACCTGATCCAGGAGGGCAACCTCGGCCTGATCCGCGCGGTCGAGAAGTTCGACTACACCAAGGGCTACAAGTTCTCCACGTACGCCACCTGGTGGATCCGGCAGGCGATCACCCGGGCCATGGCCGACCAGGCCCGCACCATCCGCATCCCGGTGCACATGGTCGAGGTCATCAACAAGCTCGGCCGCATCCAGCGCGAGCTGCTCCAGGACCTGGGCCGCGAGCCCACCCCGGAGGAGCTCGCCAAGGAGATGGACATCACACCGGAGAAGGTGCTGGAGATCCAGCAGTACGCCCGGGAGCCCATCTCGCTGGACCAGACCATCGGCGACGAGGGCGACAGCCAGCTCGGTGACTTCATCGAGGACTCCGAGGCCGTGGTCGCGGTCGACGCGGTCTCGTTCTCGCTCCTGCAGGATCAGCTCCAGCAGGTGCTGCAGACGTTGTCCGAGCGTGAGGCGGGGGTGGTACGCCTGCGCTTCGGGCTGACCGACGGCCAGCCGCGCACGCTGGACGAGATCGGCCAGGTCTACGGGGTGACCCGGGAACGCATCCGGCAGATCGAGTCCAAGACGATGTCCAAGTTGCGTCACCCGTCGCGTTCGCAGGTGCTCCGGGACTACCTGGACTGATCGCGATCGTCAACCGAACGTGTCGTTTTGACCACCTGGCGTGCAACGTCGGAAGGTGATCGTTCGGTTGCACGATTGTGATCGTTGACGTGGCACCCTTGGTGCACGGCACACTGTCCCTGCCATGTGTGACCTCGGTCCCCCGCGGGCACACAGGGAAGGCAGCGCCGGGACAGGGTGTTGCACGATAGGTGAGCAAAGACCGAAGAGAGTGTTCATCGGTGACGACCAGAGGAGGAAGGCGATGACCCCGACCCTCACGCCGCCGCCCGAGACGGTGGCTCCCCCAGCCGCCGATGAACGGTGCGACCGCTGCAATGCTGCCGGCAAGCTCCGGATCACTCTGGCGGGTGGGAGCGAGCTGGTGTTCTGTGGGCACCACGCGAACAAGTACGCGGAGGATCTCGTGAAGATCACCGTGCGGTTCGCGACGGACCCGGAGTTCAGCTGGCGTGGCGCCGATCTGATGGCGAACTGAGATCCGCAAACCCACGACATAGCCGGCCGGAGGCCCCCTGAGGGGGCCTCCGGCCGGCTTTTGCGTCTCCCCCGCCCGGCACGCCCGATCCGCCCGGCACGCCCGATCCCGGGCACCGGTGGCGGGCCGGTCGACAGCCGTCAGAGGGTCTGGACGGTGGCGATGCGTTCCTCGAGCTGCTCGATGGTGGCCTGGGCGCTCGGCGGGCCGCCGCAGAGGCGGCGCAGCTCCGCGTGGATCTTCCCGTGCGGCTGCCCCGTGCGGTGGTGCCGGGCGGCCACGAGGCCGTTCAGTTGGCGGCGTAGGGCGACCCGACGCTGGGCGGCACTCATTGGTGCCGGCGGCGCCGTGGGCGCCGCAGCGGCCGCCTCAGCCGGCCTGGCGGCCTGACGGCGCTGGGCCGCGAGCTGTTCCTGCTGCCGCTTGGTCAGCAGCAGGGCCACCTGGTCGGCGGTGAGCAGCCCGGGCAGGCCCAGGTACTCCTCCTCCTCGGGGGTGCCGGCCTGGGCGGCGGTGCCGAACGAGGCGCCGTCGAAGATCACCTGGTCCAGCTCGGCCGTGGCGGAGAGCGCGGCGAAGCGCTTCTCCAGCTCGCCGCTGGCCTGGTCGTCGCGCTGGGCGCGCTCCAGCAGGTCGTCGTCGAAGCCCTCGCGCTCCTTGGGCTTGCCGAGCACGTGGTCCCGCTCGACCTCCATCTCGCTGGCCAGCCCGAGCAGGTGCGGCACGCTGGGCAGGAAGACCGAGGCGGTCTCGCCGGGGCGGCGGGCGCGGACGAACCGGCCGATCGCCTGCGCGAAGTAGAGCGGGGTGCTGGCGCTGGTCGCGTAGACGCCGACCGCCAGCCGGGGGATGTCGACGCCCTCGGAGACCATCCGGACCGCCACCAGCCAGCGCTGCTCGGACGCCGCGAACGTCGCGATCCGCGCCGAGGCGCCCACGTCGTCGGAGAGCACCACCGCCGCGCGCTCGCCGGTCACCTGCGCGATGAGTTTCGCGTACGAGCGGGCGGTCTGCTGGTCGCTGGCGATGATCAGCCCGCCGGCGTCGGGCATCCCCGCGTTGCGCAGCACGGTCAGCCGGGCGTCGGCGGCCCGCAGCACCTGCGGCATCCAGTCGCCCGCCGGGTCCAGCGCGGTGCGCCACGCCTGCGCCACGAGGTCCTGGGTCATCGGCTCGCCGAGCCGCGCCGCCAGCTCCTCCCCGGCGTTGGTGCGCCACCGCGTCTCCCCCGAGTACGCCAGGAAGAGCACCGGCCGCACGACGCCGTCGCGCAGCGCGTCGGCGTAGCCGTAGACCGAGTCGGCGCGGGATCGCAGCAGGCCGTCGCCGCCCCGCTCGTACTCGACGAACGGGATCGGGTTGTCGTCGGAGCGGAACGGGGTCCCGGTGAGCATCAACCGGCGCTCGGCGCCCTCGAAGGCCGCCTTCACCCCGTCGCCCCAGGAGCGGCTGTCCCCGGCGTGGTGGATCTCGTCGAGGACGACCAGGGTGCGCCGGGTGAGGGTGCGCCGCTTGTGCACGTGCGGCGCCATGCCCACCTGCGCGTACGTCACGACCGCGCCGTGGAAGTCGGCGGAGGAGTGCAGGTCGGCGTTGCGGAAGGCGGCGTCGAGCTGGATGCCGACCCGGGCCGCCGCCTGCGCCCACTGGGTCTTCAGGTGCTCGGTCGGCGCCACCACGGTCACCGCCTCGACGGTGCCGTCGGCGAGCAGCTCGGCGGCGATCCGCAGGGCGAAGGTGGTCTTTCCGGCGCCGGGGGTGGCGACCGCCGTGAAGTCGGGGTCCCGCCGACGCAGGTACTCCACGAGTGCCTTGCGCTGCCATGCGCGCAGTGCCGGAAACGTCTCGATCGCCGGCAACCGGGCCGCCACGGGAAGCTCCTCTCCGACCGCCTGACGGCGGACCCCGGGCGAGGGCCACGGGTACCGCCGCCCATGAAAACGCCTCCGCGCAGTGGGTGCCGCGAAGGCCGACCCAGCATAACCAGCGCCGCCCCGCCGGGCCCACGCGACATACGGGCCACGCCGGTCCCACCGCCTCCGCCCGGTTACGAGCGCCGCCCTGGGTCACTCCCGCCGGCCGCGCATGCCCGTCCTGGACGGCCGCGTGGTCGGCACCGGCGCGGACCACCGGCGGCGCAGCGACACCAGGCGCAGCAGGAAGACGAAGACCGCCGCAGCCGTGAGCCAGCCGGCGTTGGCGTGCCCGAGGGCGTCCAGCAGCACCACGAGGATCGAGCCGGCGAGCGCGGCGACGGCGTAGATCTCCCGCCGCAGCACCACCGGGATCTCGGCGGTGAGCAGGTCCCGCCCGAGGCCGCCGCCGATCGCGGTGAGCATGCCGATCACGCAGGCCCCCACCGCCGGCACCTGGGCGTCGAGGGCCTTGACCGTGCCGGTGACCGTGAACAGCGCCAGCCCGGCCGCGTCCAGCACCAGCACGGTGGTGCGCAGCCGGGCGAACTGGGGGTGCAGCCAGAAGACGGCCGCGGCGGTCACGGCGGCCGTGGCGGCGTACCGCCAGTCGCCGAAGGCCAGCGGCGGCGCCTCGTCGATCGCCAGGTCCCGGAAGATCCCGCCACCGAGCGCGGCCACGAAGCCGACGAAGACGACGCCGAAGAGGTCGAGCCGTTTGGCCACCGCCGCGGAGGCCCCGGAGGCGGCGAAGACCGCCACCCCGGTGAGGTCGGCGAGGAGCAGGGCGGTGGAGGTGGTCACCGGCGAAGGTTACGTGCGCGACCGGGAGGGTCGCCCACGCTCACTCGCCCCAGGAGTCGTAGATCTCCTTGCACTTCGGGCAGACCGGCGAGCCGGGCTTGGCGGCCTTGGTGACCGGGAAGGTCTCCCCGCACAGCGCGACGACGAAAGTGCCCATGACGGCGCTCTCGGCGATCTTCTCCTTGCGCACGTAGTGGAACATCTCGGGACCGGTGTCGGCGTCCTTCAGCTCCGGACGCTCGAGAACCTCTGTGCTCACTTCTGCACCTCCGACCGTCAAGTCTGGCAGGTCACCCCCGCTCCGGTCCACTTCAGGTCGCCCGGACGGGGGCCGTACGGTGGTGACGTGACCGACTTTCACATCTGCTACGGCAGCGAGGTTGCCGACGCCCTGCGCGACGGGCGTCCCGTCGTCGCCCTGGAGAGCACCATCGTCTCGCACGGCCTGCCCCGGCCGGACAACCTGCGGGTGGCCCGCGAGATCGAGCAGGCCGTCCGGGACGCGGGCGCGGTCCCGGCGACCATCGGCATGGTCGGCGGGCGGCTGGTGGTGGGCCTGGACGACGCGGAGCTGACCCGGCTCGCCACCGTCGACGGGGTCGCCAAGCTCTCCGTACGCGATCTCGCCGTCGCCGCCGCGACCGGCGCGGACGGCGCCACGACCGTGGCCGCGACCAGCGCGGTGGCCGACGCCGCCGGGATCGGCGTGTTCGCCACCGGCGGCCTCGGCGGGGTGCACCGGGAGGCGGCGCAGACCTTCGACGAGTCCGCCGACCTGGTCACCCTGGCCCGTACGCCGATCGCGGTGGTCTGCGCCGGGGTCAAGTCGATCCTCGACGTGGGCGCGACCCTGGAGCGGCTGGAGACCCTCGGCGTCGGCGTGGTCGGCTACCGGACCCGGCGCTTCCCCGGTTTCTTCATCACCGACGGCGGCTTCGACCTGGACTGGTCGCTGGACTCCCCGGAGCAGGTCGCGGACGTGCTGGTGGCTCGCGAGCAGCAGGGCGCACACCACGGCGGCCTGATCGTGGCCAACCCGCTGCCGACCGACGAGCAGCTCGACCCGGAGCTGCACGACCGGACCCTCGCCGACGGGCTGGCCCTGCTGGAGCGCGACGGGGTGACCGGCAAGGCCGTGACGCCCTACCTGCTCGCGCACTTCCACTCGGCGACCGAGGGGGCGAGCCTGGCGGTGAACGTCCGGATCATCCTGCGCAACGCCGACCTCGCGGCCCGGATCGCCGTCGCCGCGGCCGCCCGCCGCGCCGGGGCATGACCGCAGGCCGCGTCCTCGTCGTCGGTGACCTGATCACCGACGTGGTGGCGGTGCTGGCGGGGCCGGTGGCCACCGGGTCGGACACGCCGGCGGCGATCCGGTTCAGCGGCGGCGGGCAGGCCGCCAACACCGCGGCCTGGCTCGCCGCGCAGGGCGTACCTGTCACGCTGGTCGGCGCCGTCGGCGACGACGACGCCGGGCGGGACCGGGTGGCCGAGCTGGAGCGGGCGGGGGTCGACTGCGCGACGCGGGTGTGCCCGGACCGCGCCACCGGGACGGTCATCGTGCTGGCGACTGCCGAGGAGCGGTCGATGATCACCGAGCGGGGCGCGAACCTGCGGCTGAACCCGGGGGACGTCGACGCGGCCCTGACGGCGACGCCGGACGCGCGGCACCTGCACCTGTCCGGGTACACCCTGCTGGACGCCGAGTCCCGACCGGCGGGGCTGCGGGCGTTGGCCGCCGCCCGCGAGCGCGGGCTAACCACCAGTGTCGACGCGGCCTCCGCGGCCCCGCTGCGGCGGGTCGGCGCGGCGGCCTTCCTGTCCTGGGTACGCGGGGTCGACCTGCTCCTGGTCAACGCCGACGAGGCGACGGTGCTGGCCGGCGGGCTGGACCCGGCGGCGCAGGGGCGGGCGCTGTCGGCCTCCGCCCGGCGGATCGTCGTCAAGCAGGGCGAGGCCGGGGCGGTCTGGGTGGACCGGGACGCCTCGGTGGCGGTGGCGCCGGCCCGCCGGGTGTCGGTGGTCGACGTCACGGGGGCCGGGGATGCGTTCGCGGCCGGGCTGCTGGCCGCCTGGCTCGACGGCGCGCAGCCGGCGGTGGCGCTGGGCCGCGCCGGCGATCTCGGCGCCCTCGCGGTCTCCCAGATCGGCGCCCGCCCCTCCCCCTGACCTGTGGGCCGGCGGGTGGGGTGGATCAGGGCTCGACGTCGATGATCTTGTGCGGACGTTCCTCGGCGGTGAGGCTCATCGGCGGGGTCTCGTCCCGGTGCCGCGGCTGGAAGCGGTTGGCCAGCCGGTGCTCCTCCTTGGGCGGGCGGTCGTTGGCCAGCAGCACGGCCAGCCACGGAATGAGCACCATGCCCAGGGCCACCATCGGCAGCCAGAGCCAGAGCAGTGGGGCCTGCACGCCGACCAGGACGGCACCGACGATCACGCAGGCCACCCGGATGCCCATCATCAGCACGTAACGCTTCTGACGGCTGGTGAGCTGGTCGTCCTGGCTGCGCGAGGCGTCGGTGATCAGGATCGGCTGGTACGCCTGACGCTTCACCACGGACCTCCTCGAGGGGGTTACGCCCCATCCTGTCACCTGCGGCGCGTGATCAGCGAAAATCGCTCGACCCGGCCCCGTGTTACCTGCGTGGTACGCTCGCGCCGTGGGCAGCAGGTTCAGCTTCACCGACGAGGCGTTGGCCAACCTGAGGGTCTACGACGTCACGCCCGGGGAAGTCTGGGAGGCGCTGCACAGCACCCGCCGGGTCATCCGACACCTCGGCGACGACGTGATGGTCGTCTACGCCGCCGCCCGCCGGGGGCGCCGGCTGGCCGTGCTGCTCGCCGAGGCCGACGGCACCGACAACGACTGGGACATCCTCTCCGCCCGCGAGCTGAGCGACGTCGAGGCGAAACGCTACGACGAGGCCGTGCGGAGATCTCGCCGATGAGGAGGCGGTGACGATGAACCGTAACGACGCGACCAAGCAGTTCCACAGCGGCGGTGACCGGCTCGCGGAGCTGATCGACGGGAGCCAGCAGGTGGAGCTTCCCACCCCCGACACCGACACCCCGATGGTCAGCCGCTCGGTGCGCCTGCCGCTGGAGACGTACGAGCAGGTCCGCGCCGCCGCCGACGCGCGCGGCATCGGGGTCACCACGCTCATGCGGCAGTGGATCGAGGCCGGCCTGGCCGACCTGGACGACTCGGCCACGGTCTCCCTCGCCGACGTCCGGCGGGCGCTGGCCGCCCTCTCCCGGCCGACCGCCGCCTGACCCACCCCGTCACGGCGCGGGAAACTCGCCGCCACCGGTCCCGCCGTGCCCGAGCGGCGACGCGGCCGGCTCGGGCGGGCGGCCCCTGCTGCGCCGCGCGTCGGCGGACGCCACCCCCGCCAACACCACGGCGACCAGCGCCAGGGCCACCATCGGTGACACCAGGGTGAGCGCCGGGCCCAGCAGGAGCAACACCAGCAGGCCCGCCACCCGGGACCGGGACACCCGGCCGAATATCTCGTACTCGAAGCGGGCCCGGGCCGCCAGGAAGATCGCCGGGCCGCCGACGACGAAGACCAGCCAGGTCGGGTCGGTCCGGCCGTGCGGGTGCACGATCACCAGTTCGTAACCGACGGCGGTGCTCAGCACGCCGACCACGATGACCAGATGGGTGCTGCTGGCGGAGGTGCCCAGCCGCCCGGGCGACCGGGCCACCCGCAGCGCCTCGGCGAGCAGGTGCCCCGCCCGGTGGAAGTAGATCCGCCAGAGCAGCGCCGTGGTGGCGAAGGCGGTCGCGAAGGCGCCGGCCCGGTCGGCGCTGAACTCCGTGCCGCTGTACGTCAGCCCGATGACCAGGATGGTCTCCCCCAGCGAGATGAGGAAGATCTGCTGGTACCGGTCGGCCAGGTGCTCACCGGCGATCAGCCAGCCGGCGGTGCGCGCCGGGCCCAGCCGGGGCAGCGGCCAGCCGAGCAGCAGGCCGGCGAAGTCGACGACCACGGCGAGCGCCCAGAGCGGCAGGCGCAGCTCCTCCGGCCCGACCGCCCCGGTCAGCCACGGCACGGCCCCCGCGGCGGCCCAGGCGAAGAGCCGCAGCGGGACCGTGCGGCGCGGATGGCGGCGCAGGGCCGTGGCGATGATCAGAGGCCGGACGAGCATCACCGCCAGGTACGCCAACACGAACGAGGCAGCCCGGTCCTCGAACGCCCGGGGCAACGCCACGGCCATCACCATGGCGCCGAACATCGTCCCGACCACGACGAACTGGATCACCGGCTGCTCCGGCTCGTACCGGCTGGTGACCCAGGTGGTGATCGACCAGAGCAGCCACAGGGCCAGGAAGAGCACGCCCGTGCGCCCGATCTCGGCCAGCAGCATCCCGCCGGAGCCTCCGGTGCCCTCGACCAGGCGCAGCGAGACCCGGGTCAGCGCGAAGACGAAGACCAGGTCGAAGAAGAGCTCCAGGAAGGTGGCCCGGGGCGAGCTGTCCTCCGGCCGCAGCAACCGCCCGCCGCGTTCGTCCGTCATCGGCTGCCCGTCGTCGCCATCCTGGCTACAACGACCGCCACGACGGCGCGGTTGCGTCAGCCCCCGGTGGACTTCGCCTTCGCCGCCGCCTTCATCTGCTGCTTGTACTCGCGCACCCGGCGCAGCGAGTCCGCGTCGGTGACGTCGGCCACCGACCGGTGGGCGTCCGGGTCGCCGTAGTCGCCGGCCGCCTCCCGCCAGTCCTTCGGCGTGACCCCGAACCGCTTGCCGAGCAGCGCGACGAAGATCTGCGCCTTCTGCCTGCCGAAGCCGGGCAGCTCACCGACCCGGCGCAGCAGCTCCCGGCCGTCGCCCACGTCCGACCAGAGCCCGGCGGCGTCGCCGTCGTACCGGTCGACGAGGGCCCGGCACACCTCCTGCACCCGGGCCGACATCGCCTTCGGGAACCGGTGCAGCGCCGGTGGCCGGGCGAACAGGGCGACCAGCGCCTCCGGGTCGTGGTCGGCCAACTCCCGGGCGTCCAGGTCGCGCCCGAGGCGCTGCGCCAGCACGTACGGCGAGGAGAACGCCTTCTCCATCGGCACCTGCTGGTCGAGGACCATCCCCAGCAACAGGGCCAGCGGATCCCGGTTGACGAGTTCGTTGGCCTCGGGGTCGATGGGCAGTGCGAGCGTCATGGCGCCATCCTGCCCTGACCGGCGACCGGCGGAGGTGCGTAGGCCGCAGTTGGCAGGGCACGTGTCGGCCTGCGGGCCGGCACCGGAGCGCAGGTGACCCGGCTGCGTGCGGCCGGGGCCCGGCTCTGATCCGCCGGGTGGCCGGACCCCGCTGCCGGGCACCAGGCAGGATGGCGACGTGGACGGACACGACATGTTGCTCTCCCCCGCCGGCGTCGAGGCGCTACGGACCGCGTTGACGCGGGCCGGGTTCACCTCGAACGGCATCGCCACCCGGCTCGGCCCGCAGGCCACCGGCGGGGTGGCCCGCAACGACTTCCGGGCCGCGCTGCGCGCCACCGAGGACCGCGACCCGCTCGGCACCCTGATCCGGGTGTTCGTCTGCGAGCAGACCGAGCCGGAGGCCGCCGTGGCCGCCGCGCTGGCGCCGCTGTCGCTGGCCGAGGCGCTCGCCGGGGGCCTGGTCGAGCGGCACGGCGACGGGCTGCGGATGGGCGTGGACCTGGAGCCGTACGGGGACGAGTGGTGGGTGCTCGCCGACGTGCCCGCCAGTGCCCGGCCCGGCCGCCCGCTGCACGCCGAGCACGTGCTCGGCATCGGCGGGGCGACGCAGACGCTGATCGGCGCGACCGTCCGCCGGCCCGTCGAGGCCGCGCTGGACCTGGGCACCGGGTCCGGCGTGCAGGCCCTGCACCTGGCCAGCCACGCGCGGCGGGTCACCGCCACCGACCTGTCGGCGCGGGCGCTGCGCTTCGCCGCCACCACCGCCGCGCTCAACGGCCAGGACTGGGAACTCCTCCGCGGTGACATGGTCGCCCCCGTCGCCGGGCGGCGCTTCGACCTGGTGGTGAGCAACCCGCCGTTCGTGGTGGGCCCCGGCACCACCACGCACGTCTACCGCGACTCGGGGCGGGTCGGCGACGCGATCGGCGCGGAACTGGCCGCCGCCGCGCCGGGCCTGCTCACCGAGGGCGGCACCATGCAGTACCTGGCCAACTGGGTGCACGTCGCCGGGGAGGACTGGGGCGAGCGGGTGACCGGCTGGTTCGCCGGCACGGGGCTGGACGCCTGGGTCATCCAGCGTGAGGTGGCCGACCCGATGGCGTACGTCAACCTGTGGCTCACCGATGTCGGCGAGGCGGCCGACCCGCGCCGGATGGCGGACTGGCTGGACTGGTTCGACGCGCACAAGGTGGAGGCGGTCGGCTTCGGCATCGTCTCGCTGCGCCGCTCGGGCCACGACGACCCGATCGTGCGGGTGGAGGACCTGCGCCAGCGGGTGGAGGCGCCGCTCGGCGACCGGGTCGACACGTGGTTCGACCGCCAGGACTGGCTGCGCGCCCGCGACACCGACGGGCTGCTCGCCGCCCGCTTCCGGGCCGCCGAGGGCCTCCAGCTGCGGCAGGAGGCCACCATGGGCGACGAGGGCTGGGCGGTGGACCGGCAGGTGCTGGCCATGCCGCACGGCCTGCGCTGGACCGAGGAGATCGACCCGCTCGTCCTGGCCCTGGTCGGCGGGGCCGACGGGCGGCTGGCGTTGCGCGACCAGCTCGCCCTGCTCGCCGCCGCACACGACGTCACCCCCGGGGAGCTGGCCGAGGCGGCCGGGCCGATCGTCGCGCACCTCGTCGAGCGCGGCTTCATCGAGCCGGTCGCCGACTGATGCGGGCCGTGGTGCAGACCGTCGGCCGGGCCGCCGTGACGGTCGACGGCGAGGTGGTCGGCGCGATCGACGACGGGCTGCTGGTGCTGCTCGGGGTGACCCACACCGACACCGTCGAGACCGCCCGGACCATGGCCCGCAAGGTGTACGAGCTGCGAATCCTCGACGAGGAACGGTCCGCTGCGGACACCGGCGCGCCGGTCCTGGTGGTCAGCCAGTTCACCCTCTACGGCGACGCCCGCAAGGGTCGCCGTCCGAGCTGGACCGCGGCGGCACCGGCCGAGGTCGCGGAGCCCCTGGTGACGGAGGTCGTGACGGCGCTGCGCACCCGGGGCGCCAAGGTGGAGACCGGCCGCTTCCGCGCCCACATGCTGGTCGAGAGCGTCAACGTCGGCCCCCGCACGGTGCTGCTCGACATCTGACCGGCCGGGCCGGCGGCCGGCGCCGGATCCCGGTGGCGGAGTCCCGTCGTGGCGCAACACCGCCGCCGCCAACTGTTCACGGGGGTCGGCCGACGACGGTAGAACCATCGCATGTCATCCCCCTCACAGCCCTTCACCTGGGGTCGCACGAGACGGCGGCTCACCGCCGCCGCGGCGGCGACCGGAATGGTCGCGGCCGGCCTCGCCGCGATCCAGGCCCCGGCGACGGCGGCCGGCCCGTCGCCGGCCGCCCCCGCCGCCACCCGGGACACCCACACGGTCACCCTGATCACCGGCGACGTGGTCACGGTGACCACCTCCGCCGACGGCAAGGCCACCGCCGAGGTCGACCGGCCCGATGACGCCACCGGCGGCGTGCGCTTCCGCCAGAGCGGCGACGACCTGTACGTCCTGCCCGACGAGGCCCTGCCGCTGCTGGACAGCGACAAGCTCGACCGGCGGCTGTTCAACGTCACGGACCTCATCGAGATGGGGTACGACGACGCGAAGACCCCCACGCTGCCGCTGATCGCGGCGTACACCCCGGCGAAGGCCCGCACGGCGAAGCCGGCGCCACCGCGCGGCGCGAAGCTGGTCCGCGACCTGCCCAGCATCCAGGGCGCGGCGCTGTCCACCGAGAAGAAGCAGGCCCGCACCCTCTGGTCCACCCTCGCGCCCGCCACGGCGACGGCACCGGCCCGGGCCCTCGGCGGCGGGGTCACGAAGCTCTGGCTCGACGGCCGGGTGACGGCGGCGCTGAAGGAGAGCGTGCCCCAGGTCGGCGCGCCCGCCGCGTGGGCCGCCGGGTACGACGGCAGCGGAGTACGGGTCGCGGTGCTCGACACCGGGGTCGACCCCAGCCACCCCGACCTCGTCGACCAGGTCGACGACAAGGTCAGCTTCGTGCCGGGCGAGGACACCTCCGACGTCAACGGGCACGGCACCCACGTCGCCTCGACGATCGCCGGCACCGGCGCGGCCTCCGGCGGCGGCAACCGGGGCGTCGCCCCGGGCGCGGACCTGATCGTCGGCAAGGTGCTCGACAACGGCGGGTACGGCCTGGACTCCTGGATCATCGCCGGCATGCAGTGGGCGGCCGAGTCCGGGGCCGACGTGGTCAACATGAGCCTCGGCGACGGCTCGCTGACCGACGGCACCGACCCGATGACCGCCGCCGTGGAGACGCTCTCCGCGCGGCACGGCACGCTCTTCGTCGTCGCCTCCGGCAACTCCGGCCCGCAGACCATCGGGTCGCCCGGCACCGCGCCGAGCGCGCTGACGGTCGGCGCGGTCGACAAGCAGGACGCGCTGGCGGGCTTCTCCAGCACCGGCCCACTGGCCCGCACCGGCGCGCTCAAGCCGGACCTCGCCGCACCCGGCGTCGGGATCGTCGCGGCCCGCTCGCAGCAGGCCGCCGGCGAGGGCGCGTACCAGGGCATGGACGGCACCTCGATGGCCACGCCGCACGTCGCCGGGGCCGCCGCGATCCTCGCCCAGCGGCACCCCGACTGGACCGGGCAGCAGCTCAAGGACGCGCTGATGAGCAGCGCCAAGGGGTTGTCCGACGACTACCGGCCGTACCAGGTGGGCACCGGCCGGCTGGACGTGGCGGCGGCGGTGCGCGGCACC
This sequence comes from Micromonospora sp. AMSO12t, assembly GCF_008806585.1. NCBI lineage: Bacteria > Bacillati > Actinomycetota > Actinomycetes > Micromonosporales > Micromonosporaceae > Micromonospora > Micromonospora sp. AMSO12t. Next base: position 37,958 of record NZ_WAAS01000003.1, on the reverse strand, counting down.
GTACGCGCCACCGGCTCGGCGTTCTTCGGCACCTTCGACTGGCCGCACGAGCCGACCGACGCCCCGGTCACCCGGTCGGTCACCTTCACCAACTCCGGCACCGCCGCCGTGACCCTCGACCTCGCCCTGACCGGCGGCGGCCCGTTCACGCTGGGCGCCTCCACGGTGACCGTGCCGGCGGGCGGCAGCGCCGACGTCGCGGTCACCGGCGACCCGCGCGGCGACGCCCACGGCGAGCTGACCGGCTACCTGGTCGGCACCGACGCCGCCATCGGCACGGCGGTCACCCGTACCGCGCTGGGGCTGCTCAAGGAGAACGAGCGGTACGACCTGAAGGTCAAGCTGGTCGGCCGCGACGGCAAGCCGGCCAGCGCGACGGTCGTGGTGAACCGGGCCGGCGAGCCCAACCCCGGGCAGTACCCGGTCACCGGCGAGCGGACGCTGCGCCTGCCGAAGGGGACCTACACGGTGGAGGCCGTGCTGGACGTTCCCGGCGAGCGGGCCGACCGGCTCGGCTTCGCCCTGCTGGTGGACCCGGAGACCGTGCTCGACCGCGGCGCCGAGGTGGTGCTGGACGCGCGCCGGGCACGGCTGCTCGACACCGCCGCACCGGAGCGGACCGAGGAACGACAGCGCAAGCTGGACTACACCGTCGGGTACGCCGACGGCAGCGACTTCCGGGCGGCGTACCAGCTGCCGATCCGCTACGACGACCTGTACGTCCTGCCGACCGAGCGGGTCAGCACGGTCTCGTTCACCATGGCGGCGCGGTGGCGCAAGGGCGAGCCGATGCTGAGCCTGCGCATCCCCGGCCGGTCCCCGATCGACGCCACGGTCCAGCCGGGCAGCACCATCACCGCCGGCACCGAGACGCTGCGACCCGTCTACGCGGGCACCGGCGCTCCGGAGGCGTACGCCGGTCTCGACGTCAAGGGCCGGGCCGTGGTGGTGACCCGCAGCGACGCGGTCGACCCGACCGCCCGGGCCGCCGCCGCGGCGGCCGCCGGGGCGAAGCTGCTGCTGGTCGTCAACGACGGCGCCGGCATCCTCAACGAGTGGGTCGGCGAGTCCGCCATCCCCGTCGCCACCGTGCACCGCGACGCCGGCAAGCAGCTGATCGCCGCGACCCGGGGCGGGCCGCGCAAGCTGACCGTCACCCGGGTCCCGTACGCCGGCTACGTCTACGACCTGGCCCGGGTCTGGCCCGGACAGGTGCCGGACCGGTCGCTCGCCTACCACCCCCGGCAGCGGGACCTGGGCCGGATTGACGCCCGCTACCACGCGGCCGTCGACTCCCCCGGCTCCGGCTACCGCTACGACATGGTCTTCAGCCCCTCGTTCGGCTTCCCGGAGAGCGAGTCGCACCCGGGCACCCGCACCGAGTGGGTCACGCCCGACGTGGTCTGGCACGAGGTGCACGACCAGGGCGGCTGGACCGACACGGCCTACCTCAACACGTACGCCAAGGGCAGCACGACCAGGCTGGACTGGTTCGCGCCGGCCGTCCGACCGGCCTTCAGCCGGGCGTTCGGGGTGCGCAACAGCCGCTACGGGGACTACATGACCCTGAACGTGCAGGCCTGGAGCCCGTCGGACGACGTGCTGGAGCACGGCGGCAACCTGGAGTGGGGCTCGGTGCCGACCCACCTCAAGCTCTACCAGGGCGACAAGCTGGTGGACGAGAACACCTGGAGCTCGGACCTGCAATGGACGCCGGTGCCCGCCGGCACGCTGCCGTACCGCCTGGTGCTGGACGCCTCGCGGCCGGCCGACCGGTGGCGGCTGTCCACCCGCACGCACACCGAGTGGGACTTCGTCTCCGGCTCGAACACCGCCGACAACTTCGTCCCGTTCGCGCTGCTCCAGCTCGACTACACGCTGGAGACCGACCTGCGCGGCGACGTGAAGGCGGGCACCACCCAGCGGATCAGCGTCAAGGCCGGGCCGCAGCCGGGCGGCACCGGCACCGGCACGGTCACGTCGGTCACGCTGGACGTCTCGTACGACGACGGCGCCAACTGGCGGAAGGTCACCCTGAGCAAGGGCGCGGGTGACCGCTGGACCGGCTCGCTCGCCCTGCCGAGGCAGCCGGGTGGCTTCGTGTCGGTGCGGGCCGGCGCCAAGACGGACGCCGGCTTCGGCATCCGGCAGGAACTCATCCGGGCGTACGGCCTGCGGTGAGCTGGTTGGCGGGGCCCCGGGACACGCAGCGTTCCGGGGCCCTTCCCGACGACCCGTCGGCCTTCCCGGGCTGGTCAGGACCGGTGCCGGTGTCCCATACTCTGCCTGCCGCAGCGGGCAGAGGGAGGCAGCCACCGATGCTGGGCGCGTTGGGGCTGAGCCCCGAGGACGAGGCGGTCTACGGCCTGCTGGTCCGGCGGGGCCAGTCCGGCCCGGCCGAGTTGGGCGACGCCCTGCGGAGGCCCGCCGCGGCGGTCGAGGCGGTGCTCTCGCAACTGACCGCGTACGGCCTGGTGAAGCACGGCCCGGAAGGGCAGTTCTCGGTGGCGCCGCCCGCCGTCGCGCTCGGGGCGCTGATCAGCGAGCAGCGGGGCGCCCTGCACAACGCGGAACTCGCGCTGGTCAGGCTCGCCGAGGAGTACCGCTCGTCGATCGCGGGGCGCACCATCGACGAGCTGATCGAGGTGGTCAGCGGCGTCGACGCCGTCCGGCACCGGTTCGCGCAGGTGCAGCACGCCGCCCGCACGCAGGTGCGCAGCTTCGTCACCACCCCGTTCATCGCCGTACCGCCGGGCGCCAACGCGGTGGAGTCGACGGCGGTCGGCCAGGGGGTGCGCTTCCGCGTCGTGATCGACCGGCCGACACTGGCCGAACCGGGGGTGGTCACCGAGACGCTGGAGTCGCTGCGCGACGGCGTCGAGGTGCGGGTGGTCGACCACCTGCCGATCAAGCTGGTCCTGGCCGACGCGGAACTGGCCCTGGTGCCGTTGACCGCCACGCCCGGCGGCGAGCCCGGCGCGGTGCTGCTGCACCGCACCGGGCTGCTGGCGGCGATGGACGCGCTGTTCGAGATCGTCTGGCGGCACGCCCACCCGCTCGACTCCTCGGCGCTGACCGCCCCCGCCGGCGACGACGCCGACAGCCAGGCCGCCGACGGCCCGACCGAACTCGACCGGAAGATCATGGCGCTGCTGCTGGCCGGGCTCACCGACCCGGTCGTCGCCGCCCAGCTCGACCTGTCGTTGCGGACCCTCCAGCGGCGCCTGCGCCACCTCATGGACCTCGCGGGGGTGCAGACCCGGATGCAGCTCGGCTGGCACGCCGCGCGGCACGGCTGGGCCTGACGGGGCCGCGGGCCCGGCGAGCCCGTGGCAGGGCCGGCGCACACCGTGGCGTCAGGAGAAGAGGCCGCGGCGTTGCAGCGACTGACGGATCCAGCCGTCGAGCTGGGGGGTGAAGTCCGTGCGTTCGGCGGTGGCGTGGTCGACGGTGAAGCGGCCGAAGGCGTCCCGGCCCTCGGTGAACAGACCGCCGCGCTTGTCCAGCTCCAGCACCACCTGGATCTGCTGCGGGTCGGTGACGAGGGTGACCTCCAGCTGGTTGATCGCCCCGGCGTACTGCGGCGCCGGGTAGAACTCGATCTCCTGGTAGAAGGGCAGGGTCTGCCGTACGCCGTAGATGTGGCCCCGCTCCACGTCGGCCCGGGCGAACCGGAAGCCCAGCCGCAGGAACGCCTCCAGGATCTTCTGCTGGGACGGCAGCGGGTGCACCGCCACCGCGTCCAGGTCGCCCTTGTCCACCGCGCGGGCCACCTCCAGCTCCGTACGCAGCCCCATCGTCATGCCGTGCAGGTGCTGCCCGTACAGCTCGGTGAGCGGCGTCTCCCACGGCACGGCGAAGCGGAACGGGATGTCGTGGCGCTGCCCCGGGGCGAGCCGGAAGGCGCCGGTCGCGGCCTGCCGGTGGAACTCCTGCGTGGTCTCGTAGTCGTTGTCGCCGCTCTCGACCTCGACCCGGGTGACCAGGCCCAGGGCGACGTACGACACGTCGACGAGGTGGTCGCCGCCAGCCACGTGGATGACGCCCTCCAGCTGGCCGCCGGGGCGGCAGTTCGGATTCGTCAGCACGGTTTCCACGGACGGGCCACCCACACCCATCGCCTGCATGAGCCGCTTGAAGACCACGACACCCTCCACAACCTGTTCGGTACGCCGACGTCGCCGGCGGGCCGGCCGTGCGGGCCGACCGCTGGCACGGTAACCGCCGGCGGCAACCAGCGCTCGGCGACGAGCCGCCCACGCTGAGCAGGGCATCGACGGAATTCGTGTCGGTTCCCCGATCGCCTCACTCCCGTTTCACGCCCCGCCCGCCAAGCTGTGTGTCACACCGGCACCACTGGGCCGGATCCAACGGCACAGACGTGGACACGGGGAGAAACTGAGATGGCCCTGCAGATGACGGAGCACCGGACGCGCCCTGCCGGCACCACCGAGGCCGCGAGCGCCACCGACACCCTGACCGACCTCGACGCCACCGACGAGCGCGGCGTCTCCACGGACCTGGTCCGGGCATACCTGAACGGGATCGGCCGGACGAAGTTGCTGACCGCCGCCCAGGAGGTCGACCTCGCCAAGCGGATCGAGGCCGGGCTGTTCGCCGAGGAGAAACTCGCGACCTGCACCCCCGTCTCGGCGGAGTTGCGGGCCGACCTGGGGCTGATCGTCGCGCAGGGCCGCGCCGCGAAGGACCACCTGCTGGAGGCGAACCTGCGCCTGGTGGTCAGCATCGCCAAGCGGTACACCGGTCGCGGCATGGCGTTCCTCGACCTGATCCAGGAGGGCAACCTCGGCCTGATCCGCGCGGTCGAGAAGTTCGACTACGCCAAGGGCTACAAGTTCTCCACGTACGCCACCTGGTGGATCCGGCAGGCGATCACCCGGGCCATGGCCGACCAGGCCCGCACGATCCGCATCCCGGTGCACATGGTCGAGCAGGTCAACCGCATGGTCCGGGCCCGCCGCGAGCTCTCCGTCTCGCTGGGCCGCGAGCCCACCGTCGCCGAGGTCGCCCGGGCCATGGACATCCCGGAGTTCCAGGTCATCGAGCTGATCTCGTACGACCGGGAGCCGGTGAGCCTCGACCAGGCGGTCGGTGAGGACGGCGAGAGCGCGCTCGGCGACTTCGTCGCCGCCGTCGACCCGAGCGCCGAGCCGGGCGACGCCGCCGCGCAGGGCGAGCTGCGCAACGAGGTCAGCATCGTGCTGTCCACCCTGTCGCAGCGGGAGCAGGCCGTGATCCGGCTCCGCTTCGGCCTCGACGACGGCCGGCAGCGCACCCTCGACGAGGTCGGCCGGGAGTTCGGCCTGTCCCGGGAGCGGATCCGGCAGATCGAGAAGGTGACCCTGCTGAAGCTGCGTGACCCGGAGCGGGCGCAGCGCCTGGAGGCGTACGCCTGCTGACGTTTCCTGGACCACGCGAGGCCCCGGCGGTTCGCCGGGGCCTCGCGTCCGTCCGGACCGTGGTCCTTGATCCCGGCTGCCCGACGGGCTACCAATAGCCATGAACTGGACCCTGGAAGTGGTGGTCGTGCCGGTCTCCGACGTGGACCGGGCCAAGGCGTTCTACGCCGACCGGCTCGGCTTCGCCGTCGACCACGACACGACGTTCGGCGACGACGCGCGGATCGTGCAGCTGACCCCGCCCGGCTCAGGCTGCTCGATCGTGATCGGCAGGGGGCCCCTGCCCGAGATGCCACCCGGCTCGCTCAAGGGCCTCCAGCTCGTCGTGCCCGACCTGCGCCGGGCGCGGGCGGAGCTGGTCGAGCGCGGCGTCGAGGTCAGCGAGATCCAGGTGCTCGGCGAGAATCCGCGCCCGGTGCCGGACCCGTTGGACAACGTCGGCTTCGTCCACTTCGCCGACCCCGACGGCAACGCCTGGTCGGTGCAGCAGATCTCCGACCGGGCGGCCTGACCGGTTCGGCCGCCGCACCGCGAAGTGTCAGGAAGGGCACCTTCCTTACAGGCGGCGGGGGCCGGTGTCGGGGCGGGCCACGGCGGAGCCGACCCGCACGGTGGCGTGCAGCACCGAGATGCCGTCGGGGCGGGCGAGCACCGGGTTGAGGCTCAGCGCGCGGACCCGGGGCTGCTCGTCGGCGAGCCGGCCGACCCGCAGCAGCAGGTCCGCCAGGGCCGCCCGGTCCACCGGCGCCGCGCCGCGGTGCCCGCGCAGCAACGGCGCCGCCCGGGGCTCGTCGACCAGCTCGGCCGCGTCCAGGTCGGTCAGCGGCACCGCCCGCCAGGCCCGGTCGCCGAGCAGCTCCGTGGCGACGCCGCCCAGCCCGAAGCCGACCACCGGGCCGAACGCCGGGTCCTCCACCAGCTCGACCACGCAGGCCACACCGGGCGGGACCATCGGCTGCACCAGGACGTCCGCGCCGAAGACCGCCGACATCTCCGCGTACGCGCGGTGCACCGTGGCCGGGTCGGGCAGGTCGAGCCGGACCGCGCCGAGGTCGAGGCGGTGCCGCAGACCGGGGGCGGCGGCCTTGAGGGCCACCGGGAAACCCAGCCGGGTCGCCGCGTCGACGGCCTCCGCGGCGGAGCGCGCCGGCACCGACTCGACCACGTCGATCCCGTACGCCGCGAGCAGTTCCGCCGGATCGAGGGCCTCCGGGCGCAGGGCGGCGTGGGCCGCCTCCCGGTCCACCCGGGGCAGCTCCGGCGGCACCCCGGCGGGCCGGCGCAGCCAGTCGGCGTACGCGGTGACCCGGGCGAGGGCGCGCACGGCCTCCTCCACGCTCGGATAGGCGGGCACCCCGGCGGGCGTACGGCCGACCAGGAACGTCGCCACGGCCGGCTTGCCGGCGGCGAACGCGCTCGGCAGCGCGGCGGTGAAGTCCGACTCCGTGTCGGTGAGCTGGCCGGGCAGCGGCGGGGCGAACACCACCACCAGCGCGTCCACCTCGCCGTCGGCGCCCGCCTCGGCGAGCGCGGCGGCGAACTCGGCCGCGCCGGCGCGCGGGCCGACGTCGCGCGGGTAGCCCCGGGCGACGGTGAGCCCCTGCGCGGCGCAGGCGGTGGCCGCCAGCCCCGTCAGCGCCGAGGAGTTGCCGACCACGCCGACCCGACGGCCAGCGGGCAGCGGCTGGTGGGCCAGCAGCACCCCGACGTCGAGCAGCTCGGCGACGGTGTCCACCCGGATCACGCCGGAGTGGGCGAACAGCGCGGCGACCGCCACCTCGTCCGGGCCGGCGGAGTCGCCCACCCCGGGCGGCCGGGCCGGCGAGGCGAGCGCCACGACGGGCTTGTCCCGGCCGATCCGGCGCGCCAGCCGGGCGAACTTGCGCGGGTTGCCGAAGGTCTCCAGGTACAACATGATCACGTCGGTGCCGGGGTCGTCCTGCCAGTACTGGAGCAGGTCGTTTCCCGAGACGTCGGCCCGGTTGCCGGCCGAGACGAAGCTCGACAGGCCCAGCCCCCGCCGGTCGGCCTCAGCCAGCAGCGCCACCCCGAACGCGCCGGACTGGCTGAAGATGCCCACCCGGCCGGGCACCGGCAGCCGGGGGGCGAGGGTGGCGTTGAGGCGTACCGCCGGATCGGTGTTGGCCACCCCCAGGCAGTTCGGGCCGACCACGCGCATGCCCGCCGCGTACGCCGCGCGGACCAGCGCGCGCTGCGCGGCCGCGCCCTCGCCGCCGGCCTCGGCGAAGCCCGCCGAGATGACCACCAGGCCGTGCGCGCCCGCGGCGGCCGCGTCGGCCACCACCTCCGTCGCCGCCTCCGGCGGGACCGCCACCACGGCCAGGTCGACCGGCACGCCGGCATCGGCCGCCGAGGAGTACGCGGGCAGCCCGGCGACCGTCGTCGCGCCCGGATGCACCGGGACCACCGCGCCGGTGTAACCGCCGTCGCGCAGGTGCCCGAGCACCGCCGCGCCGACGCCCTGCCCGGTGGCGCTGGCGCCGTAGACGGCGACGCCCCGTGGCGCGAGCAGCCGGGCGACGGAGCGGGCCTCCGTGCGGTGCTCCCGGCCGCGCTGCACCTCCAGCGTCGCGTCGGTGGGGGCGATCGGGAAGCTCAGGTGCACCACGCCGTCGGCGAACTGCCGCTGCACCTGGTAGCCGAAGTCGGAGAAGACCCGCAGCATCGCGCCGTTGGCCGGGAGCACCTCCGCCACGAAGTTGGCGATGTCGTTGCGGCGGGCCGCGTCGGCCAGGTGCTCCAGCAGCACCGAGCCGATGCCCCGGCCCTGGTAGGCGTCCTCGACCACGAACGCCACCTCGGCCTCGGGGGCCTGCGGGCCGAGCCGCTCGTAGCGGCCGACGGCGACGATCCGGTCGCCGACCAGCACCACGAACGCCTCCCGGTCGCGGTGGTCGACGTTGACGAAGCGTTGCAGGTCGCGCTCGGGGATGCGCGGGTACGGCGAGAAGTAGCGCAGGTAGCGGGTGCGCTCGGAGAAGCGCGAGTGCATCGCCACGATGCCCGGCCCGTCCGACGGACGGATCGGCCGCAACTGCACGGTGCTGCCGTCGCTGAGCAGCACGTCCACCGGTTGTTCCACAGTGGTCACCTGTGCGGTCCCCTCCGCCCGCCGGATCAGTCGCGCGGGTCGTGCGGATCGAGCCCGAACAGCGGGAAGGCGGTCTTGCGGGCCGCCGCGATCGCCCGGTCCACGGCGCTCGGCTCGCCGGTCGGCTGCCACGGCTCGTACGCCGGGTCCACGTCGTCGGTCATCCGCAGCGGGATCTGCCGGCCCGGCCGGCGCCCGGCGGCCAGCTCCCGCCACGCCGGCGGGGTCAGCGTCGCCGGGTCGACGGGCTCCCCGGCCGCCACCGCGAGCAGGTGCGTCCAGGCCCGGGGCACCACCTCGACCAGCGCGTACCCGCCGCCACCGGTGGCCACCCAGCGGCCCTCGCACAGCTCGTCGGCGAGCGCCCGCAGGGCCAGGTAGGTGGCGCGCTGCCCGTCCACGGAGAGGTTCAGGTCGGCGAGCGGGTCGAGCCGATGTGCGTCGGCGCCGCACTGGGTGACCAGCACCTGCGGCCGGAACGCGCGCAGCACCGACGGCACCACCGCGTGGAAGGCGCGCTGCCAGCCCGCGTCGTCCAACCCGGGCGGCAGCGGGACGTTGACGGCGCTGCCCTCGGCGCCCGGCCCGCCCGTCTCGTCGGGAAAGCCGGTGCCCGGGAAGAGCGCCAACGGCGTCTCGTGCACGCTGACCGTGAGCACCCGGGGGTCGTTCCAGAAGACCTGCTGCACCCCGTCGCCGTGGTGCACGTCCACGTCCACGTACGCGACCCGCTCGGCGCCCAGGTCGAGCAGGCGGGCGATGGCCACCGCCGGGTCGTTGTAGACGCAGAACCCGGCGGCCCGGGCCGGCATGGCGTGGTGCAGGCCGCCGGCCACGTTGACCGCCCGCCGGGCCTCGCCCCGCCAGACCGCCTCGGCCGCCGCCACCGTGGCGCCGGCGACGAGCGCGCTGGACTCGTGCATCCCCTCGAAGACCGGGTTGTCGGAGGTGCCCAGCCCGAAGCCGGCGAAGAGCGGATCGCGGGGGGCGACCTTCACCGCGGCGAGGTAGCGCGGGTCGTGCACCCGGCTCAGCAGCGCGTCGTCGGCCGGCTCCGGCTTCACCAGCCGCACCCCGGGACGCGCGAGGACGCCCAACTCCCGGGCGAGGGCGAAGGTCAACTCCAGCCGTACCGGGTCGAGGGGATGGTCCCCCATGTCGTAGGCGAGCAGCGACTCGTCCCACACCACCACCGTGTCGTCGGACATGGCCCCATCGTCGCACGCGCGCCCCGGCACGCCCGCGCACGCGCTGCTCAGCCGCCGGGTGTCGCCCGGCGTCCGTTGCCCGTTCAGCCGGTCGGAGTCGCTCCGGTGGCCACCGGGCGGGCCGGGTCGGCTACCCAGTTGCTCCACGAGCCGACGTAGAGCGCGGCGTCCGTGCGGCCGGCCAGGTGCAACGCGAGCACGGCCTGCGCGGCGGTCACCCCCGACCCGCAGTACGCCCCGACCGGACTGTCGTCGCCCACCCCGGCGGCGGCGAACCGCTCGCGCAGCGCCTCGGCGGCGGGGAACCGGCCCTCGGCGACGTACTCGCCGGCGGGCAGGTTCACCGCGCCGGGGACGTGACCGGCGACCGGGTCGATCGGCTCGGTCTCGCCCCGGTAGCGGGGCGCGGCGCGCACGTCGAGCAGGACACCGTCGTCGGCCGCGGCCAGCCGGGCCGCCTCTCCCGCGTCGAGCACCGGCAACGCTCCGGGGCGCACCTCCACGTCGCCCGGCTCCGGGGTCGGCACCTCCGTGCTGACGGGCAGCCCGGCGGCCTGCCACGCCGGGAAGCCGCCGTGCAGCAGCCGTACCGGCCGGTGGCCCGCCCAGCGCAGGGTCCACCAGGCGCGGGCGGCGGCCATGCCGTCGCCGCCGTCGTACACCACGACGGGATGACCGGCGCGCACGCCGGCGGCCCGCAGCGCGGCCTGGAGGGCGGCGGCGTCGGGCAGCGGGTGCCGGCCGGCGGGTCCGGGCGGCCCGCAGAGCGCGGTGTCCAGGTCGACGAAGACCGCGCCGGGCAGGTGACCGGCGGCGTAGTCCTCCCGACCCGGCGCGCCGACGAGCCGCCAGCGCACGTCGAGCAGCGTGGGCGGGTCGGCCTGGCCGAGTTCGACCGCGAGCCGACCGGCCTCGACAAGGAGATCATCGGAGGCGGACATGGCGTCCAGTCAACACCATCCCGGCACCGACCTGGCGGTTCGCCGTGGGTCGTTCGGTGAACACCGAGGTAGCATCGTTGGCCGGAGGTCCGCTGACGTGAAGCATGATCTGGTCGACACGACCGAGATGTACCTCAAGACCATCCTCGAGCTGGAGGAGGAGGGGGTTCCGCCGCTGCGTGCCCGCATCGCCGAACGGCTGGGGCAGAGCGGGCCGACCGTCAGCCAGACCGTCGCCCGGATGGAGCGCGACGGCCTGCTGACCGTCGAGGGCGACCGCCACCTGGCGCTCACCGCGCACGGCCGCAGCAACGCGGTCTCCGTGATGCGCAAGCACCGCCTCGCCGAGCTGCTGCTGGTCAACGTGATCGGGATGCCCTACGAGGAGGCCCACGAGGAGGCCTGCCGGTGGGAGCACGTGATGAGCGACGCGGTCGAGAAGCGGGTCTACGACCTGCTGAATCGGCCGACCCGCTCGCCGTACGGCAACCCGATCCCGGGGCTGGACGAGCTGGGCACGCCGGAGCAGACGACAGCCGCCCCGATCGAGGGCGAGCGCAACCTGGCGTTCCCCGGGCTGTCGGGGCCGGTCGTCGTGCGGCGCATCTGTGAGAGCGTGCAGACCGACGCGGACGTGCTCCGGCAGCTGCACGCCGCCGGCGTCGACCCGGGCGCGACGGTGACGGTGGCGCAGGAGCGCGACGGGGTGTCGATCGACCGCTCGGGCGACCGCATCAGGTTGCCGCGCGAGGTAGCCTCCCGGGTCTTCGTCGCCGCCCACTGACCCACCCGGCCCCACGCCTGTGGGCAGCAGGCGCAGGATCTTGAGGCGAGGCAGTTCACGCTGTGCCGGGGGCTTCGTCACCCTGGCCGAGGTCAGATGGCGCGGGTGTCGAGTCCCTGGGCCAGGGCGACGAGAGCGGTGGTGAGCTTCTCGGCCTCCGCCTTGTCGGCGTCGCGTGGGGTGGCGTAGCGCAGGGTGGCGAGGCGGCCCTCGGCGGCCAGCCAGCCCACCTCCGCGACCGGCCCGAGGGCGCCCTTGGAGGAGGCGGTCCGCCGGTACGCCTTCTGGCCGAGCCCGGAGACCTTGGTCGCCTTCTTCGGCACCACGTCCGCGGTGAAGGTCGCCGCGTCGATCGACGTCCGGGTGACGGTCAGCGTCAACTCCGGCAGGGTCTCCTGTCCCGCGCGCACCACGCAGGTGTGGCTGTCGCCTGTGGCGCTCGCTGCGGCTACGTCGAAGCGGACGCCGGCGTGCTGCTCGATCACGCCGAAGTCCAGCAGCCGGCACGCCCCGCCGGACGAGGCGGCGGCCACGTCGACCGTGACCGGCGCGGCAGGCGGTAGGGCCACCGGTTCTGCCTCCGCGCCGCAGCCCGTCGCCAGCAGCAGGGTCACACTGGCAAGCCGGACCCGCCCGCTCACCGCAACCTCCTGTTATTGAAACTTCATCTTGATGCGCTAACCACGATAAGTGCGTAGGGGCTGTTTCGACATAGGACGAGAGTCCCGGAAAGACAGCGATCGACCACAGATCCGATGCCTGCACCGGGAGTTTTGCTGCCCTGTCCTACCTCTTGGCGATCGCGCTGTCCCGCAGCAACTTGGACCACCGACTTCCTCATGCACACCGAGCGCACTTACAGGCACAGTCCGTGGCGGCCTTCGATGCCGGACGGCAGGCACCTTTCGTCCTAGCTCCACTTGCGGTAAGGCCATCATGCACCTGGCCTCAGTCTTCGCTGCCAGCGCCTGGCAACACGTGCCGGACCGAGTTGGCGCTCACCGCGCATCCTGGAATCACCCCCGACGGCGAAATTGAGTTAGCGGGCCAGGCACGGCAAGGTCCGCCATACCAATTACAGCAATCGCTTCCTTCTGATACCGCTCCAGATCTTCGAACCAGGTCGGATAATCGCCGCGACGACTAAAAAATCTGACAGTAGCTCCCTGGAGCAAAAAATCTTCGTCTCCCTCATCCACCGATATGCCCACTACCGCTAGCAGGCTATCAGCCTCAGGAAGAGCGGCGGCATCTTTCAGCATGCGAGCAGCAAAAGAGATACCTCTCACCGCCGCCCTACTCAAATAAGTTTCCCTGTTGTCCGCAAGGTCGAACAGGGAAACGTAGACGTCGTTCACTTCATACTCATACAGCCCCACTTCTGAGGCGTCTATGTCGTTACGCCATCCAGGTCCCGACAAAGACTTGAGCAAGATGGCGCCGCCAGGGCCGAGCACCCAGCCGGCCCTCGCGACTTCATCCAATTCAGGTGGCAGGTCGCGGCTTGGGTCCACAACCCCCTGCACAAGAACGTCGAACATGCGTGAATTCATCTTCACGGCGGCGTGATCCTCAGGTATTGATAGGCTCTATTAATGGCACTTTGCGGCACCTGCTTTGCGAGTTTCGGCGCCAACTCTTCTCCGCTCGCCGAAATCCACTTCCCCGTTTCCTGATGGTAGTAGTACTTGCCTGATGCACCCCGCCCCATAGGCTGTAGATGAATATTTGCACCCGGCCGTCCGGGATTCTGATTCTCGAGATCGATCCGGAACCGACCGTTCTTGTCCAAGTGTACGGTCTTGCTGTTAATTACCGGGGCGTCGGGGCTGCTGGTGAGACGGGCAGCAACAGGACACGAGTTGTGCACGAGGAGCGACGTATTGCCTGCGAGCACGTAGTACGTATGAATGTCGCGAACTGTGAGGTTATACGCGGCACCCCTACCGATCGACGTCTCGCTCAAGCTGCCGACCGCCACCGAATCACCAGAAACTGTCTGCAACGCGGCGCTGCGGTTGAGGGCGTCCGCCCGTTCCCACCGACGGTCCGTGGCGTTCCAGAACGGGTGATCCTCGGTGGTGACCAGCGCAGCACCGGCGACGGTTAGTGCATAAAGGTCGTCCTCGTGCGACCAGACGTGGGTGACCTCGCGATCACCCCGTTCACCGGTCTCCGGATTCGCCGCGACAACGAAGTCCCCGACACTGATCTGACTGATGGGCTTCGTGCTGCCGTCGGCCATCAGCACTTCGGTTTCGCCAGCGAAACTACATGCCGCGTCAGCACCTTCGAGCAGCGCTTTCCCAATCGGTCCGGCTGCCTTCAGCTTCCCGATCGGCACAAAGCCGACCGCAGTCCAGGCGCATCCCGAGATCTGGCCCTTCAAACAATTCTGGGCGTCTGTGATGCCGAGCAGGTCTTTCAGCGCCTGCTCTGAAGCCTTGGACTTCGCTTTCTTCAGTTCGGCGCAGATCTCCGGGTTGTTGTAACAGAAGACATAGTCCTCGACCACCTCGCGCTGGAACATGTCCAGGTTGGTGATGTGGGTGTAGTATCGGAACTGAGCACCGTTCTCGATGGTCATCTTGCCGGGTGCCGGCATGGCTCGCCCGTCGTCGTCGTGCTTGCCGGTCCAACCGCCGGTACCGCCGGGACCGTCAGGTTCATCCTTCTCGCAGGCGACGGGCCAGCACGGGTTGTTTTCCTTCGCGTCCTGGTTTGCGTCCTCGTTGCCGGGGACGTAGCCGGAGCAGTCGAACTTGGCGCAGTCGTCCGGGATCAGGCCCGTCGGGTCGCTGCTGGTGACCGGGGTGTTGTTGGCGTACGCGTAGCCGTTCCACTGCTCGGGATCGGCGAGGTCCATGATCGGGTCGACCGCGACGAACTTGCCGATGGCCGGGTCGTAGGGGCGTGCGCCGATGTTGGTCAGGCCGGTGGTGTCGGGGCCGCCGTCGATCGTCCCGCCCACGAAGCCGAGCTGGTTCGGCCAGGCGGCGGGCGCCGCGCCGCGCACCCCGCCGTACGGCGTCTGGCGCTGCGGGGTGATCGCCTGGTTGCCCGAGGCGATGGCGTACTGCTGGGTGCCCTGGTGGTCGGTGACGAGCCAGGTGACGCCGGTGCCAGGCTGACGCATGGCGTACATCTGGCCGAGATGGCTGTAGTAGCGCGTCGCCGACTTGGTGCCGCTGCTGGTGGTGTAGCGGATCTCCAGACCCGGCAAATAGAGGGTCTTGCCCGTCGGATCGCGCGCGATCAGGCGGGCGCCGTCGGCGTCGTACAGGTAGCTGTGGTTCTTTCCGCCGTCGGTGAGGCCGACGAGCCTGCTCTCGCTGTCCCAGGTCAGTGCCTGGCTGCCGGTCCCGGCCGGGCAGGTGTTGTTGACGGCGGTCGCGCTCGGCCGGCAGGTCATGTTGCCCGCCGCGTCGAAACGGTAGTTGCGGGTACCCGCGCCGACCCCGGTCGTGACGACCTGCTGAGCCCCGTGGGGCTGGGCCGCACCGGGCGCGGGGTACGTGTAGGTGGATTCGGTGGTCGTGGTGCCGTGCCTGGTCTCCTTGGCCCGGTTGCCGACCGACGTGCCGACCGGATCGAAGGTCCAGGAGTGCCAGTACGGCGCAGGCCCGCCCAGGCCGGTCGCCGTCGCGGCGGGGGCGCAGTCGCCGGACGAGGGCGTCCAGGCCGACGTCAGCCGCTGCGCGTAGTCGTGTTCGAAGCACTGCACGTCGGCGGTGCCGCCGGTCGGGGCGTCGGCGATCCTGGTGATGTTGCCGGCCTCGTCGTAGTCGTACTTGAGGTCGGCGACGGGCTGCGGCGTGACCTGCCGGCTCGTGGTCGCCTGTGACAGCCGGCCGGTGCTGTCCTCGTACGTCCAGGAGCGGTCGAGGTAGTTCTGGGCGGTCTGCTGGTAGCGGACGAGGCCCAGCTCGGCGAAGGCGTTGTAGTCGGTGTTGGTGACGTACTGGCCGGCGTTCGGCCAGTTCGTCTTCACCTGCTCGGCGAGGCCGGTCACCTCGTCGTAGGTGAAGGTGAGCTGCTCGCCGCCGAGACTTCCCGCGTTCGGGTACGTGGCGGTCGCGACGCTGACCCCGTCCGCCTTGTACGAGCGGGTGAAGGTGTAGGTGCCGTTCAGGTTGGCCTCGGAGGCGGGGATGACGTAGTCCTCGCCCAACGACTTGTAGAGGGCCGTGTAGCCCCGGATGCGCATCTTGTACTCGTTGACGCCGAGGTCCGTCCAGCGGCTGGTCGACGCCAACTGGCCCTTCGCGCCCGTGGGGTCGTACGCCCAGGTGGCGCGCTTGTTCGCCGTCGCGATCGAGGTGTCGTAGACGGCGTCCTTACGGCCGAGGCTGTCGTAGTGGTAGACGAGCTTCTTGCCACGCGCGTCGACCGTGTGCTCGAGGTCGCCGTAGTCGTTGTACGTCGACTCCGTACGGCCCCGGTCGGGGTCTTCCGTCGCG
This sequence comes from Micromonospora sp. AMSO12t, assembly GCF_008806585.1. Taxonomy (NCBI): domain Bacteria; kingdom Bacillati; phylum Actinomycetota; class Actinomycetes; order Micromonosporales; family Micromonosporaceae; genus Micromonospora; species Micromonospora sp. AMSO12t. The sequence goes on along the minus strand of NZ_WAAS01000003.1, from coordinate 22,033 downwards.
GTCTGCCGGCCGCGGATGTCGTACTCGTACGTCCACTCGTTGCCCGCGGCGTCGGCGACCCCGGTGAGCTGCTGCTTCCGGTTGTAGGTGTAGGTGCTGGCGTCGTGCGGCCCGGCGACGGAACCGCCCGAGTGCCGGCGCACCTCGACCGTCTTGCCGGCGGCGTTGGTGATCGTGGTGGTCGGCGTCCCGCCGTCGGGCGGAGTGACGTAGACCCGGTCACCGCCGTACGCGGTGGTGGTACGCCACTTCTCCTGGCCGCTGGTGGTCAGGATGCTGGCCGTGGTGCGGCCTGCCCGGTCGTACAGGTTCACCGTCTGGCTGTTCGCCTCCCACGCCGCGATCGACTTCAGGTTGGTGCCGGCCGTCAGGTCCGGGTCGTGGTGTCGGCCGTTGGTGTACGCCACCCGCCCGGCGGCGTCGTAGACGGTCTCGCTGAACACGGTGCCGCCACCGGCGACGGCGGCAGTCTGGGTCTGTCGCGGACGGAGCAGACCGTCGGAGAGCGCGTGGCTGGTGACGTACTTGCCCTCGGCGTTCAGGACCCGGGTCGTGACGGCGTTGGCGCCCCCGCTGTTGCGGATGGTGTAGGTGTATTCGTACGAGGGGGTGGCCGGGTTGGCCGGGTCGGTACCCATCGGCCGGTTCGGCAGCCAGACCTTCCGCAGCCGGCCGAGCCCGTCGTACTGCAGATCGGTCACCTTGCCGTTGGCGTCCGTGGAACGCTTGGCGAGGCCCCAGCCCGGGATCATGTCCTGGCTCGTCGTCCAGTCGAGGTGGTTCCTGGTCTCCACCTTCGTGACAGGGCCGCCGGCCGCCGGGGTGTAGGTCGTGGTCGTTTTGTTCCCACGGATGTCGTAGGTGTCCTTCACCCTGCCGTGGGCGTCGTAGGTCGAGGTGCCCGTGGTCAGCCAGACCGTCCCGCCCGACGGGGACCAGTCCTTCAGCGTCTCGACCTTCGTGGGGTCGCCCTTGGTGGGTGCCACGCCGTACGCCTGGCCGTCGTAGGACGTGCGGACGTCGTTGACGATGTCGTCCTTGCTGGTGGGGGCGGTGCCGCACGGCAGGGCGAAGGTCTCGACCCGGACGGAGGTGGCGAGGATGTTCCTGCCGGCGTTGCGCGCGTACGTCGTCCGCATGCACTGCTCATCGCCGGACTGGGTCACGTCGCCGAGGTCGCTGGCGGTGACCTCCATGCCGTACTCGTCGAAGCCGTTGGTCTTCTTCGTCACCCGCCACCCACGGCCCGCGTCCAGCTTGACGGCGTTCCAGCTCGCCTGCACGCCGGTGTATCGGGCGTAGGTGGTGGTCTGGCCCATGTCCCGGGTCGCGGTGGCCGCCGACTGCCACGCCTGGCTGGCCCCCCGGGACACGACATCGGTCTCGACACCGTTGTAGGTGATCTGCTCGCGGACCTGCCCGGCGAACGCGTCCTCGTCGTTGACCTGGGGCGCGTCGGCGGCATCCGAGACGTCGCCGTCGCCGTTCAGGTCGAGCGCGGCGAGCGTCACGGGGCGGGTACCGCCGCTCGGCGCCGCGCGGTCGCCGTGCATGCCCCGGTAGTAGCGGGTCTCGGCCAGCGTTTCCTGACCGTCGGTGCCCTTGCGGACCTGGACCCGCCCGTAGCCGCGGTAGTCGGACCAGGTACGGAACTTGTCCTTGGTCATGCCGTCGTCCGTGGCGTGCCGCCAGGCCGCGCCGCCAAGATAGTCGTACGTCGTGACGACGTCCGTGCCGCCGACGGTGCCGTCCGACTCGTGGATCTCCTCGACCACGTACTTGTGGAAGTAGTCGGTCTTGATCAGATTCGTGAACGGATCCTCGGTGAGCACCGGATAGCACCGCAGGGTGTTGCTCTGCGGCGACGACGGCATGGGCCCGTCGGTGTCGCACTCCGGTTGGGAGTAGACCACCGTGATCTTGCCGCCGGCCTCGGTCCAGACGGTGTTCATCCGCAGCCAGTGCATCGGGGGCTTACCGTCGTCGGTCTTGTCGACCCGGTTGGGCCGCTGCACGAAGTCGAAATTGATCTCCGGCAGCGTCACCGGCTCGCCGATGTGCCCGGTGTGCTGGATCGACTCCAGCCACATGCCGTCGCGGGAGGCGTCACCGTTCGGTGGGAAGGTGTGCCTCAGGTCCCAGCTCTCCACGTCGCCGGAGACGCCAGCGACCTTCGTGGTGATCTTCGACAGGCGGCGGGTGCTCCAGAAGGTCGGCGAGTACTTGCCGGGGCACTGGGTGCCGGTGCACTCCTGGTCCCAGGGCGTGTCCGGCCAGCGGGCCGGATTGTCGTGGTCGGTGCAGTCCGACAGGCACCGGTCGGAGGTGGCGAAGAAGACCTGCGCGGTCGGGGTGACGGAACGGTCGGTCGCGCCCCGGTCCCAGGTGCCGTAGTCGATGCGGGTGACGTTCGAGGCCCGGACGTAGGAGACCTCGTCGCTGTCCGTGCCGTTCGCGGCGTACTTGTTGGTCTCCCGGCTGTACCAGAGCGACATGGTGCCGCCGTGGGTGTCCACCACGTAGTCGAGGTTCCAGCGCCACGCCTGCTCGCAGTGGGCGGCGGCGAAGCTGCTGTTCCAGCAGGGCTCGTTCTCGTGGTTGCCGTAGACGCGCACGGTGTTGGTGGAGGCCGTGCCCGTCGTGTGACCGGGCAGGTCGTCGAGCCCGAAGAAGTACTGGGTACCGTCGGCGGCGGTCACCTTCCAGTGCTCACCGTTGTTGTCGCCGTTCGCCGCGCCCGCCAGCTTCTCGACCTTCGCCGCGTCGTCGTTCTTCGGTCGCCACACGCCGGTCGCCGTGTCCCTGACCAGTTCGGTCGACCGCCCGTTGAGCGAGAGCACCGCGTTGTCGGTGCCCCAGCACTGGTCGCCGACCTGGTCGTCGTTGGTGGCGCCGTTGGCGGTGTCGTCGAAGCAGGGCACGTACCGCCGCTCGATGAAGCCGGGGTTGTAGTCGAAGCCCTCCCCGACCCACGACGGCTGGTTGTTCGAGGCGTCGCTGCGACCGTCGACCGCGCTCGACGAGTACGCCAGCGACACCGTCGGCGTCGGACCCGTGGCGGGCGGCACCCGTACGGGGTAGGACCAGGAGAAGTCGCCGCTCGATCCGCCGGCGCTCCAGCTCGACGACGCCTGCAGCGGCGTGGCGCCGTAGTCACCGGCCGAGCCGGATGCGGCGGCGGCCAGGGCGACCAGCGTCGTCGCACCGGCAGAGGAGATCTCCACCTCTGCCGACACCCGGTTGGTCGCCCCGTCGTTGCGCGAGGCCAGCGGACGACCGCCGCACCCCGCCTTCTCCGGCGTCGTCAGCGCGCACTCGGGCAGCGCCACCAGGCGGAGCCGGGTCGACCAGTCCGCGCCGAAGGCCGCCGCGAATCCGGAGTAGTCCACCCCCAGGCTCATCCGGCCCGCACCCGCCTGACCGTCGGCACGGGCGACCCGCAGCACCACGCCGTCACGCCACCCCGCCGGGACCTTGGCGCGGTCAAGGACTTCGACCCGGGCCCGGCTCACGGCGGTGGAGGCGGTGGCTCGCGGTTCCGCGCTCTTCGCCACGGCCGGACCGACGTACACCGGCAGGGCACCGACCCGAGTTGCCGCGGACGGCGCCGTGACCCGGGGTGCCGTCGCGGCCCGATTTCCGGCGGCCGGTGCGACGCCCGCCTCCGCCACGCCGGCCGAGGGCCAGGTGACCTTCCCTGCGGGCCGCCTGGTCGCGCCCTGTGACAGGTCGGCCGGACGCGGCTTCGACCTGACCGGCTTCGCGGAGACCGGCTTCGGCTGCGTGACGCCGAGGCCGACCGGCGGTGCGGCGACCGCCGGCCGAGGCTGGGCGGTCAGCGTGGAGGCCAGCATGACGAGAGCCAGGCTCCCGGCCAGACCCATCCGCAACCGGCTCTCGGGGCGCCAGAACGAGGACCGGGAATCGCGCCGCGCCACGGTGGCCGGCGACGGACGAGCAGACATGAACAACCTCCGCCGTGAGGGGTGGGGGGCCGGAAAGCGGAACAGCAGGCAGGCAGGGCCGGCCCGGAGCAGCTTCGGCGCTGCTCCAGGGCCGGCTGGTGTCAGGAGTTGCGGTGGAGGGCGCGTGCCTCGCGGTCCGACATCGCGCCGGCGTACACCTTGATCTGGTCGATGTCACCGAGTAGAGGGCCGTTCCAGCTCCCGTTCGCGCCGACGTACAGGGGCTGCCGGGAGACCCCGCCCGTCGCGCCTGTCGCGACGGCCGCCTGCCGTACGCCGTTCACGTAGAGCCGGACCTCGCCGGAACCGGCGTCGAAGACGCCGACGAGGTGGATCCACGCGCCGAGCGCGTCGGCGGTCACCCGGACGTCGGACTTGGTCGAGGCCCAGGTGACACCGCCAGCGCCGTCCGGCGAGGCGATGGTGAACGACAACTCGCCGTAACGGTTCATGTAGAGCTTGAAGGCGCCCTCCTGGTCGGCGGCCAGGCCCTGTCGAACCATGACCTGGTCCTCGTCCGCGAGCGCGTTGATCCGCACGGCGGCGGAAACCGTGAGCGACTGACCGGTGTTGACGACCGCGTCAGAGGTGCCGGCGTAGCCGCTCCTCGTGGACGCGCTCCCCCATCCGTCGGGCTGAGGGCCGTTCAACCAGAGGGCATCGTTGTCGTCGTAGCCGTCGCCCGTGTACCCGACGTTCTGCGCGGCGGAGTACGGGTCGGTGCAGCCATAGAGGTCCAGGTACTGCTGCCAGTAGGAGACGCTCATGGCTGACTGGCAGCCGGACGAGAGCGCACCGTTGAAGTCCCAGTTGGCGACTTCGATCGGTGCCATGATGCCGGACACCGCCTGGGTCCCTGCCTCTGCGTCCTCGTCCGTCCCGTTCAGGTCGTCGGACGTGAGGACGCGATTCCACATCCGCACATCGGTGATCTGACCGCGCCACCGGTCGGTGATGTACGGGGCACCACTGGCGGCGGTCCACATAGCGCCGCCGATGACCGCGGGACCGCTGGCGTTCCATCCGGCCGAGGTGCGAGTGTCGGAGCCGACGACGACACCGTTGACGTACAACGTCACGCTGCCGGTCCCGGCGTCGTAGGCGCCGGCGAGATGAGTCCACCTACCCACGTCCCGAGTGGTCAGGCTTCCGGACGAGAAGACCGTCGTGACGGAGTTGCCCTGGCCGGCGTCGGCCGTCGTGAGCATGAAGCTCCACCTGGGCTGGCCGGAGTCCAGGCGGGCGCCCAGGTAGAAGGCGCCCACGTTGGCACCGGACTTGCTCACGGCGGTCCAGTTGCCGGTCGGGAGGTCCGGGTCGGGATCGGTCGTGTCGGCGTCGGCCAGATTCACCCAGGCCGCGACGCTGAACGACTTGCTCGTGTCCAGGGCCACGTCACCCGACAGGTGCGAACTCCTGTCGAACGACGCGGTCGACTCGCCGTAGAGCCGGCTGTCGGCCGCCCACGCGCTGTTCCCGGTCCACGAGAGTTCGGGTCCGCCCTGCACGTTCTTGAGGTAGTGAGAGTCGACGGAGTCGAGTGGCCAGTGCGCGACCGGCGCGGAGGGGCCGTTCACGAGGAACCGGTGTCCCGTGGTGTCACTGCGCTTGCTGGCACTGTCGACGCTGTAGACCTCCAGCACGTTGTAGCCGAAGCGCCGCGGCGTCAGGGTCACCGTGTAGGACGCGCCGGCGGCCACGGTCACCGTCGTCAGAGGGGTCGTCTGGCCTGCCCAGCCGTAGACGTACTTCACGGCGTCCTGCGAGCCGGCGCCGAAGGTGAAGGCCCCCGAGACTCCGGGTCCGCCGTGGGCCGAGCCGTCGTCCGGGTACGCCGTCGAGGTCACCGTCGGGGGCAGCGGCTTGGAGACGTCCACCGTGAAGCTGCACCAGGCCGTCCATCCCGAGTACTGGCCCGCCCTGTCCCTGGTCTGCACCTGCCACTCGTAGGTCTTGCCCTCCGAGCCGGCCCCGAGGCTGATGACGCCGGACTCCCCGTAGTTGTTGCCCGGCTTGGTCTGCCCCGTCTTCGCCGTGACCGTCGTGGTGCCCTTCAGCCGGTACTGGAAGTAGCCCACCAGGCTGTCCGTGGCGCCGTCGGCGTCACCGTAGAACGCCTTCAGCACCGGTGAGGCGGTGCCGATCGTCGCACCGCACGCCTGGCCGGACGTGGTGAGGCCGGTCGGCACGGCTGGCTTGGAGTTGTAGGTGACCTCGAGCCACGCCTTGTTGGTGTAGAACTTCTTCCACCGGCTCTCGAAGTCCTCCCCCACCCCGGACGGATTGCACGCGCACAGGCCGACCGTGTAGACGGACCATGCGTTGGTGGCGGCCTGCTGGAGGTCCGTGACCACGGCGGTGCTGGAGAACTCGGCGTCGTCGTCGGGCTGGATCGCACCGCAGCCACCCGCCTCGTTCGCGTTGCCCTCCCACGAGTCGAGGTAGGTGGCGGGCAGCGGCCGGGTCGTCCAGGCCATCCGGCCGCCGCTCGCCACCGTGATGGCGTTCGTCCGGTAGGCGTAGACCCAGGTCGGGTCGCAGGAGTACGAGTGGTCGAGCGTGACCCGGATCGTCCCGCCCAGGATCTGCTTGCCCTTGAGGCCCGACACGTTGAAGTCGTAGTAGGAGCGGTAGCGCTCCCCGTTGCCGCCCTCCGGGTACGGCTGGCGCCCCACCCGGGCCACGGTGGTGTCGTTGTTCTCGCCGTTGCTGGTGGAGTACGCCCACTTCGTCCGCAGCTTCTCGAACTGCGGATCGATGTAGATCGGGTAGGTGAGCCCAGGGTCGGCCATCAGTTCGGCGTCGGGGGTGACGGTGAACTGGGCGCGCGACGCGGCGACGCGCACCTTCGCGCTTCGCGAGGTCACCGCCGGTTCGGTGGCGGTGGCCCGTTCGCCCCGCGGGGTCTTCAGCCGTGCTGCCGCCTGGGCAGGCAGCACCTCGCCAGCCCGGGCCGGGTCGTGGGAGGAGTCCCACATCCGCGCTGGCGCCGAGGTGGCGACGGTGACCCCTGCGGCGGTCACCAACCGCATGGCGCCATCGGCGGCCTGGGCGATCCTCATGTCACCGCCGGTGCGGTAGCGCAACGCCTTGATCGCCGGCTGTGCGGCGGCCTCAGGGGTGAGCACCTCCACCACGTGCGTGTAGCCCTCGGCGGTCGCGGTGACGTGCAGGTTGACGCCCTTCAACACGGACGGGTACGTGGCGGTGGGGCCGTTCACCTGAGGCTTCGGCAACGATCCCAGCGGCCAGCCGAGGGTGAAGGTCGACCCGGCCTCCCGCCACGTCACGAGCGGACCCGCACCGCCGGTGGAGAACGACACGTCGGCCAGGGTCGCGGTCGGAACCAACCTGTCGCCCCGCTGGCGCAGGCCGGGGTCGATGGCCGCCCAGGAGCCGTCCGCGCGGCGTACCCGCTGGGGTGCGACCGCCGCGACCAGCTTGCGGACGCCGTCCGGGGCGACGGTCACGTGCGCGTACTCCGTGCGCTCGCTGAGCGCCTCGACCGGCCGGCCGCAGGCCGCCGCCAGCCTGGCTGCCGCCGCCTCGTCCGGCGCCTCGGCGCTGCCACACTCCCGCTGCGCCGCCGGAGTGGGAGCGGCGACGGCTGACGGAGCCACCACGAGCCCGCTGCCCGAGACGCCGACACTGACGGAAGTCAGCCAGATGAAGGCACGACGCTTCCACGACACGACCACGAGGTCCCCCGAATCACCCGCACAATAGCGAGCGAACTTTAGAGATCCTCTACCCGGCAAGTAAATACCCGACTACAAACTGCTGCCACTAAAGCCTCAGGCGCGGACAAAGGCCCACCCCTGGTGGCCGTAGGTAATCCCCTACCCGGTGGAAGACCCCTACGGCTGGTCAGTCGTCAACGTACGGGCAGTGCCGGCAGCCGCGCCCGCAGCAGGTGCCGCGCCGGGCCAGGAAACCCGCGCTGAGCACGAAGAGGCCACTGGTCGGGTCAAGGTAGCCGGCCTCGCCGGCGGTCAGGGCTGCGGCGTGCGCGGCCAGGATCCGCTCCCGTTCCGGGTGCTCCGGCGGCAGCCGGGACGGGTGGGGCTCGGTCAGCGGCCGGTCCGCCAGCGGTCGCCGCTCTCCGGTCACCGGCGCAGTCTAGACACGCGTTCGTCGCCCCTGTTCCAGGCCGGTCGACGCGTCGGCACGGACCGGCTCGGGGGCCGGGACGGGGCGCCGAGCCAGATCGGCGAGGAACGCCGACTCCGCCAGCGTGTCGGTGCCCTGGGTGAACACCACGCCGGTGGCGCCGGCCGTTAACCGGTGGCGTCGGTCCGGGCGGGGCCGGCAGGCTGACCCGATGGACCATCGCCGGGCCGGGCGCCCCCGACGCGCGTCAACCCCCGGGGCGTCGCCGACGCCAGCACGGCGTTCGCTGACGCGGGCCGGGGAGCCGACGTGACGCAGCAGGCGACCACACCTGTCGGGGGTGCCGCCCCGAGACGGCCCTCGCTGCTGCGCAGCCGCAACTTCGGGCTGCTCCTGGCCGGGCAGACGGTCAGCGAGCTGGGCACCCGGGTCTCCAACGTGGCGGTTCCGCTGCTCGCCGTCGGCACGCTCGACGCCAGCGTCTTCCAGGTCGCGCTGCTGACGGCGCTCGCCTGGCTGCCGTACCTGATCTTCTCCCTGCCCGCCGGGATCCTCGCCGACCGGGTCGACCAGCGGCGGCTGATGGTCGCCTGCGACCTGGGCCGCGCGGCGTTGCTGCTGTCGGTGCCGGTGGTCGCCCTGGCCGACCTGCTCACCCTCGGCTTCCTGTACGCGGTGGTCGGGATCTCCGGCGTGCTCACCGTCCTGTTCACCGTGGCCCACAAGAGCATGCTGCCGAGGCTGGTGCCGCCGGACCGGCTCGTGGACGCCAACGCGAAGCTCACCGTCAGCCAGGATTCCGCCGAGCTCGTCGGTCCGACGATCGGCGGCGTGCTCGTCGGGCTCGTCGGCGCCGCGAGGACCTTCGTCGTCACCGGCCTCGCCTTCGCCGTGAGCGGGTTGACCCTGCTGCTGATCCGGGAGGCCCCGAGCGAGCCCGCGCCCCGGCGCGACCGGGTGCCGCTGCGGGTGGAGATGACCGAAGGGCTGGGCTTCATCCGCCGCCAGCCGATCCTGCGCAGCATCCTCGCCTGCACCACCGCCTCGAACTTCTTCGTCATGGCGTCCGGCTCCATCGAGGTGGTCTTCCTGCTCGAGGAGCTGCACGCCACGCCGGCGCTGGTCGGGCTCGTCTTCTCGGTCAGCGCGGTGGGCGGCCTCGTGGTCGGCGCGTTCGCCGGCCGGTTGACCGCGTGGCTCGGCTCGGCCCGGGTGATCTGGGTGGCGATGGCCGCCCCGGGCCCGCTCTACCTGCTCATGCCCCTGGCTCGGCCCGGCTGGGGGATGCTGCTCTACGGCATCGGCCTGGCCGCGTTCTCCGCCAACGCGGTGCTCTACAACGTGGCCACCCTGACGTACCGGCAGCGGATCACACCGCCCGCCCTGCTGGGCCGGGTGAACGCGGCGTTCCTCTGGGTCTGTTTCGGCGTGATCCCGCTCGGCGCGCTCACCGGCGGCGCGCTCGCCAGCCAGCTCGGGCTGCGGCCGGCGCTGTGGATCTGCGTCCTCGGCACGTGGAGCGCCGCGCTCTTCGTCGTCCTCTCCCCGCTGCGGCGGATGCGGGACATGCCGGCGGCCTGACCGGTCGATGCCAGCCCTGGCTCCGGGCGGAACCCGACGCCGGCCGATCAGGTCGCACGCTGCGCCGGGTGGCCCCGGGCACCGGGCCGTCTTCCGTGCGCACGGAAGCACGTTGGCTTTCCGCCCCGCCCGGCCTATGGTGGCTGCATGTGTTCGACCGGTCAGCAGATCAGCACCGCCGTCGTGGTGACGGCGGCGCCCGCTGCTGTCTGCCGGTGCGCCCTGCGGGTGAACGTGGCGACCCGGGTGGTGCGATCCGCGGTCGCACCGTCGTGCGCCGGCTCGGTCGCCTCCCGACTGCCGAGCCCCGCCGGACGTGGCCCTCCGTGAACCGATTGCAACTCTTGCGAACGGCCACCAGGGCGAAGCTATCCAGCTTCGGCCCTTTTTCTTTTTTCCCGAGGAGCTACGCCATGACCACGCCCACCCAGTCCAGCGAGCAGAAGTGGCTCGACGACCTGCGTACGACACTGACCAACGACTTCGAGGCGCAGACCGTCCGGCTGACGCAGCTCACCGCCGACACCGGCGACCCGGGCGAGGCGCACACCCAGAGCGCGCTGATCGCCGCCACCCGGCGGAGCATCGAGCAGGTCAGCGGGGCGCTGCGCCGCCTCGCCGAGGGCCGCTACGGCATCTGCGAGCGCTGCTCCGCCGCGATCCCCCGGGAGCGCCTGGAGGTGCTACCGCACGCCCGCTTCTGCGTGCCCTGCCAGCAGAAGCAGCAGTGACGTACGCGGGCTGCCGTGCCGGCGCACGGCACGGCAGCCCGTCGGGTCACCCGAACCAGGTCATCGCCTGCCCGTGCGGGCTCGTCCAGGCGAGTGGTCGGCCGTCCAGCGCGAGCACGTTGTACAGCGCCTCGTCCGGCGGCTCCGGCAACGCGTCGTGGGGCAGCACGTCCGGGGACTCGTTGGAGATCCAGTGGCCGGGCAGGCCGCGTACCGCGTCGGCGAACGCCGCCCGGCGCGGCGCCGGCACCTGGTAGAGCACGGAGGTGTGGAACACCACCAGCGTCGCGCCCGCCGGCGCCCGCGCGGCCAGCGCGGGCAGGTCGTCCACCAGGTCGCCGCGCACGAGCAGCGGCGGGTCGGACGCGGCGACGGCCGCGGCGGCCCGCAGCCGGGCGCGGCGGTGCGTGTGCTCCGGCCAGATGAGGGCGTCGAGCCAGGCCACGTCCGCCGGCTCGGTCACCCGCAGCGGATTGAGGTCCAGGCCGGCCCGCCACACCACCTCCGGTAACCGGTCCGGCGGGGCCAGGCCGGTCGCCGCGCAACCGAGGACCGGTTCGCCCGCGCCGAGCGCGTGGTCGCCGTAGCGGTAGGCGTACCGGTCGGGGTAGAGGCAGAGCCCGGCGGACGCGCCGACCTCCAGCAACGCCAGCGGCTGCGGCAACGCGGCGAGCACGGGCAGCAGTACGGCACACCGCCCGGGCTCGTTCGTCTGGGTCGCGCGGGTGCGCAGTTCCGCCTCGATCGCCGGCCAGTCCGCCAGCGCGAAGTCGCGGAAGGCCGCCGGGTCGTCGACCGGCCCGCCGAGCAGTCGTACGACGCCGAACAGCAGGTTCGGCTGCCGCCTGGCCGGCGGGAGCGCGGCGAGCAGGGCCAGCAGTTCGTCGTCGCGGGAGACGGCGAGGGACAGGCGCTCGTACGCCGGCGACACGCCGCGCGCCTCCCGGATGGCGAACTCGACGTAGCTCTCGGCAATCGTCATGCTCCGATGATCGCAGTCGATGCCTCACGACCGGAGCCACCCCCAGGAAATGCCGGTGCAACAGCCCAGCGGGGATATGGGTCAGGTCCTCGGCCGCCACGCCAGGTAGGACCACGTGTAGACGCACAACGACACCGGCGCGCCCTCGATCACGCTCAACTCTCACTCCCCACGGCCACTGCGATGTGTAGGGCGGCCTGTGCGGGGGTGAGGTGCGTGGTGTCGACGACCTCGGCCTCGGCGTGCAACCACGTGCGGGCCGCCTCCGAATAGGCATCGAGGTACCTGAGGCGAAATGGTGAAGGGACGGGATGTTCCCCCTCGATGCGCCCGCGAAGTGTGTCGCGGTCGGCATGGAGCACGAAGTGCCTCACCGGGATGGCATGTTGGGCGAGGCCAGCGCTGATCTCACGCCAGTACTGTTCGACCAGGACAGTCATGGGCACCACCAGAGTGCCGCCGGTGTAGTCGAGGACGCGTCGAGCGGTCTCGACGACCAACTGCCGCCACGGCGGCCAGTGCTGGAAATTGTCCGTTTCGGGCAGCCCCGGCGTGATGTCCATGAGTGTTTCGCCGACCTTCTCGGCGTCGAACACCCGCGAGTCCGGGATCAGTTGCTGCACGAGGGCACTGGTCGTTGTCTTGCCTGCGCCGTGGGTGCCATTGATCCATACGATCATGGGACTCGATGCTAACGCCGTGCCGCCGACGCGCCGGCCTTGTGGCTGGGCCTGCTTGTCGCGGAGCAAGCAAGGTGGGCCGGCGGATGTCCACCGGCCCACCTTGTCACTCGTACGTCAGCTGCAGCCGCTGGTGGAGCCGCAGCCCTCGCAGACGTAGCAGCTACCGGCCGGGCGCATCTTCGTACCGCAGGTGAAGCAGAGCGGCGCGTCGGCGGCCTTGCCGATCACGGCCTCCAGCAGTTCGGTGCTGGAACCCACGGACGGCGCCGGCTTGGCGGCGGCAACGTCGGCGGTCTCCTGCGCCGGCTGGGCGATCGGGCCGGTCTTCGGCTCGGTCGGCGCCTCGACCGGGGCGGAGGCGGCCATCGCGGTGAGGTCCGCACCGCTCGCCTCCGCCTCCGCCTCGGCCCGGAGCTGGGCGGCCCGCTCGCTGGCGGTGAAGATGCCCAGTTCCGCGCGGCGCTCGTACGGCAGGAAGTCCAGCGCCAGGCGACGGAAGATGTAGTCCATCACCGAGGCGGCCATCCGCACGTCCGGGTCGTCGGTCATGCCGGCCGGCTCGAAACGCATGTTGGTGAACTTGCTGACGTACGTCTCCAGCGGGACGCCGTACTGGAGACCGATGGAGATGGCCACCGAGAAGGCGTCCATCACGCCGGCCAGGGTCGAGCCCTGCTTCGACATCTTGAGGAAGACCTCGCCGAGGCCGTCGTCCGGGTAGGACGAGGCGGTGAGGTAGCCCTCGGCACCGCCGACGGAGAAGCTGACCGTCTGGGACGGACGCTTCTTCGGCAGGCGCTTGCGCACCGGGCGGTACTCGACGACCTTCTCGACGACCTTCTCCACCTCGGCGGGGGCGGCCTCGGTGGCCTTGTTGGACTTCGCCACCGACAGCGGCTGGCCGACCTTGCAGTTGTCGCGGTAGATCGCCAGCGCCTTGAGGCCCAGCTTCCAGCCCTCGAAGTAGATCTTCTCGACGTCCTCGACGGTTGCCTGCTCCGGCATGTTGACCGTCTTGGAGATGGCGCCGGAGACGAACGGCTGGACGGCCGCCATCATCCGCACGTGCCCCATCGGGGCGATGGACCGCTCGCCCATCGCGCAGTCGAAGACCGCGTAGTGCTCCGGCTTCAGGCCCGGGGCGTCGACCACGTGGCCCTGGTCGGCGATGTGCTCGACGATCGCCTCGACCTGCTCCTCGGGGTAGCCGAGGCTGCGCAGGGCGCGCGGCACGGTCTGGTTGACGATCTGCATCGAGCCGCCGCCGACCAGCTTCTTGAACTTGACCAGCGCCAGGTCCGGCTCCACGCCGGTCGTGTCGCAGTCCATCATGAAGCCGATGGTGCCGGTCGGCGCGAGGACGCTCGCCTGCGCGTTGCGCCAGCCGAACTTGTCACCGAGCTTGTTGCCCTGGGTCCACTGCTTCGTCGCCTCGCGGACGATCGCGGTGGCCACGGTGCCCGAGGGCTTGATCTCGTCGTTGGCTGCGGCGTGCTTGCGCATGACCCGCTTGTGCGGCTCGGCGTTGCGGGCGTAGCCGTCGTACGCGCCGACGACGCCGGCCAGCTCGGCCGAGCGGCGGTACGCGGTGCCGGTCATCAGCGAGGTGATCGCCGCGGCGACCGAGCGGCCCTGCTCCGAGTCGTAGGGCAGGCCGGAGGCCATCAGCAGGGCGCCCAGGTTGGCGTAGCCGATGCCCAACTGCCGGTAGGCGCGGGACGTCTCACCGATCTTCTCGGTCGGAAAGTCGGCGAAGCAGATCGAGATGTCCATCGCGGTGATGACGAACTCGACGGACCGGACGAACTTCTCCACCTCGAAGCCACCGTCGGCGCGGAGGAACTTCATCAGGTTGAGCGAGGCCAGGTTGCACGAGGAGTTGTCCAGGTGCAGGTACTCCGAGCACGGGTTCGACGCGGTGATCCGCCCGGTCTCCGGGCAGGTGTGCCAGTCGTTGATGGTGTCGTCGTACTGGAGGCCGGGGTCGGCGCACTCCCAGGCGGCCTGGGAGATGGCGCGGAACAGGTTCTTGGCGTCGATGGTCTCGATCACCGCGCCGTCGAGCCGGCCGCGCAGGTCGAAGCCGCCGCCGTTCTCCACCGCGGTCATGAACTCGTCGGAGACCCGGACGGAGTTGTTGGCGTTCTGGTACTGCACGCTGACGATGTCGGCGCCGCCGAGGTCCATGTCGAACCCGGCGTCGCGCAGCGCGCGGATCTTGTCCTCCTCGCGCGCCTTGGTGACCACGAACTCCTGGATGTCCGGGTGGTCCACGTCGAGGATGACCATCTTCGCCGCGCGCCGGGTGGCGCCGCCGGACTTGATGGTGCCGGCGGAGGCGTCCGCGCCGCGCATGAAGCTGACCGGGCCGGAGGCGTTGCCGCCGGAGGAGAGCAGCTCGCGGGAGGAGCGGATCCGGGACAGGTTCACGCCGGAGCCGGAGCCGCCCTTGAAGATCAGCCCCTCCTCCTTGTACCAGTCCAGGATGGAGTCCATCGAGTCGTCGACGGCCAGGATGAAGCAGGCGCTGACCTGCTGCGGCGAGGGCGTGCCGACGTTGAACCAGACCGGCGAGTTGAAGCTGAACACCTGGTGCAGCAGCATCCAGGTCAGCTCGTGGGCGAAGATCTCGGCGTCGGCCGGGCCGGCGAAGTAGCCGTACTCCTCACCCGCCGTGCGGTAGGTGGTGACCACCCGGTCGATCAACTGCCGCAGCGACCACTCCCGCTCCGGGGTGCCCACGGCGCCCCGGAAGTACTTGGTGGTCACGATGTTCGCCGCGTTGACGCTCCACGACTCCGGGAACTCGACGCCGCGCTGCTCGAAGTTGACCGAGCCGTCCCGCCAGTTGGTCATGACGATGTCGCGGCGCTCCCAGGCGACCTCGTCGTAGGGGTGCACCCCCTCGGTAGTCCAGACCCGCTCGATCTTGAGCCCCGCGCCGGCCTTGTTGCGTGCCCTGCTGGTTGTCACACCGTCCCCCGACATCTCATCCGCCCCCTCGTCCGCACGGCCACCCGCCGCCCGATCCGACTGTCAACAAACTGCGAAGAATTCAACTGGTACGGCCGGCGGCCTCGGCCGCGTCGGCCCCGGCGCCCTCCCGGGCGCGCGCGGCGGCTCGCAGCGTCTCGATCTCGCGCTCGAAGTCGGCGAGCGAGTCGAACGACCGGTAGACGCTGGCGAACCGCATGTAGGCGACCTCGTCCAGGTCCCGTAGCGGGCCCAGGATGGCCAGCCCCACCTCGTGGCTGGGGATCTCGGCGGCCCCCTTGGCCCGGACGGTCTCCTCGACCTTCTGCGCGAGCAGCGCGAGCGAGTCGTCGTCCACGGGCCGGCCCTGGCACGCCTTGCGCACCCCGCCGACGATCTTCGTACGGCTGAACGGCTCGGTCACCCCGCTGCGCTTGACGACCGCGAGGACCGCCTCCTCGACGGTGGTGAACCGCTTGCCGCACTCCGGGCAGGATCGCCGCCGGCGGATCAACTGGCCGTCGTCGGCCTCCCGCGAGTCGACCACCCGGGAGTCGGCGTGCCGGCAGTACGGACACCGCATCGCACCCGACCTCCTTCGTCGATCGCGGGTCCGCCGACCGCTCGCCGGGCACGCGTCAGCGCGACGGAGCCATCTGCCGATGGTCTTCGCCGTGTCGACGGTGCCGGAGTGCGGTGGGTAGTCGAACCCAACCTGTAGGCGACTTACGCCCGTGTGACTACTACATCTAGGGGTTGACCGTAGGCCGCTGCGGATCGGAGGTCAAGTTGGCCGGCGTGTCCGGCGCGTCACCCGACTCCGGGATCGACCGGCACCGCCGCCCGCCGCAGGACCAACCGTCCGACGCCCCTGCGGGTTACCGGTCCGGCCGGTGCGAAACGGCCGACGATCGGACGAAAGTCGAACACCCGTTCGACCCGGCGTACCATTTATCAGAACACGAGTACGAGCGGAGCGGTTTTTCACACCGACACGCCGAGCAAGGTCGTACAGATGTTTGAAAATGACCGATCTCACCTATACGGTCTTGAACAACCGGGCGCGGAATCCTCCGTCCACCGGTCACCTCGCACCACCGCACGCACCAGCATCACCGCACGCACCACGAGCCGCCAAGGCACCCAGCGCCGACCAGGGAGGACGGACGTGACCGAGGATCGGGCCAGCCGGCCGAAGAGCCCGCAGCAGATCACCGAGGCGGGACCGCCGGCCACCCGACGCCGGGGCGCCGCGCGCAGCCGGACCGGGCAGCCCGCCGTGCGCCCGGTCACCCCGGTGGTCAGTGCCTTCCCCGACCCCGCGACGGTGGATCTCACCGCCCGGCAGCGCCGGATCCTGGAGTTCATCCGCAGCTGGGTCGAGCGGCACGGCTACCCGCCGAGCGTGCGCGAGATCGGCGAGGCCGTCGGCCTGGTCTCGCCGTCCAGCGTCGCCTACCAGCTCAAGGAGCTGGAGAAGAAGGGCTTCCTGCGCCGCGACCCCAACCGGCCGCGCGCCGTGGACGTCCGGGCGCCCGCCGAGGTCGACGACGAGCTGGCCCGCTCGCAGCGTCCCGCCCCGGCCTACGTGCCGATGCTGGGCCGGATCGCGGCCGGTGGCCCGATCCTGGCCGAGCAGGCCGTGGAGGACATCTTCCCCCTCCCCCGCGAGCTGGTGGGTGAGGGCGAGGTCTTCATGCTCCAGGTCAAGGGCGACTCGATGCTGGACGCGGCGATCTGCGACGGTGACTGGGTCGTGGTCCGGCAGCAGCCGACCGCCGAGGCCGGCGACATCGTCGCCGCCATGCTCGACGGCGAGGCGACCGTGAAGACCTACCGCCGCCGCGACGGGCACGTCTGGCTCATGCCGCAGAACCCGGCCTTCGACCCGATCCCCGGCGACGACGCCACGATCATGGGCCGGGTCGTCGCGGTGCTGCGCCGCATCTGATCCGCCACCGCGCCGGGTGGCCGCCGTCGGCGGTCACCCGGGCGCCGTGCCGCTCGATTGCGGGCCCTGAGCGTCCCTTGCCGTCTCCGGCAGGGCCCAGCGCCCCGGTAGCGGTCGCCCCGGCAGGCCCAGTCTCACTAGCCGTCGCTCCGGCAGGCCCAGCCTCAGTAGCGGTCGCCTCGGTAGCGGTCGCCCCGGTAGCCCCGGCCACCACCTGGCACGTGACCGTAACCGCGACCGTCGTCGGGGCCGTCATCGCGCCGGCGGACCGGCCGCTGGCCACGGGGGTCCGATTCGTCGCCCCGACGCGGCGGCTCCGCCCGGCCACCGCCGTAGACGCCACCGCCCGGCTGCCCGCCGCCCCCGTAGACACCGCCACCGGGACGACCGTCGCCCTGGCGACCACCGCCACCCTGGCGTCCGCCACCACCCTGACGCCCGCCACCGCCCTGACGGCCACCACCCTGACGGCCACCGCCGCCACCCTGACGCCCGCCGCCACCTGGCGGCGGCCCACCCAGGCCGGGCGGCCCGTCCACAGGCGGGCGACCGCCGCCGTAGACCCCTCCGCCAGCAGCCGGACGGGCGCCACCGTAGACGCCCCCGCCGGCCGGGCGGGCGCCACCGGGTCCCCCGCCGGCCGGCGGGGGACCGCCGCGCCCACCGGCCGGGCCGCCGTAGACCGCGGCCGCCGGTGCACCGCCGTAGACGCCGCCCCGGCCCCGGTCGCCCGGCGGAAGGAAGCCGTCGTCCGCCGGCCCACGCCGGTCGTCGGCGGGGACGTCGTCGCGGTCGGCACCGTCGTCGTCGCGGGGAGGCGCCGGCTTGCGCCGGGACCGGAGGATGCCGAAGACACCCGCCGCCACCATCAGCGCGCCGATCACCCCCACGGCCGCGATCAGGTACGTGATGTCGCTCAGGCTCAGGCCGTCGACCCAGGACTGGCCGGCCTTCTTCGGCGCGCCGCCACCGCCGGCCACCGGCTTCGCGCCCTCCGCGGAGGGTGTGTAGCCGAGGATGTCGATCGGCGCGTCCTCGTCGAGCTGGCCGCCGTCGGAGACGGTCAGGAAGGTCTTGCCGTCGGGGCTGTAGGTGATCGCCTCACCGAACGGGTCGGCGAGCGCTGTCACCCGGGGCTTGCCGCTGGTCAGGGCCGCCACGACGTTGCCGTCGGTCACGTCGTACTCGAAGGCGTCGGCGTAGGTGCGCACCACCACCCGGGAGCCGTCGGGGGACCGGGCCGCGCCGGTGATCGCGACGCGGCCGGGGGCGCCGAGCCGGTTGTCCGTGTCCGTCTCCGGCAGGCTGATCTCGCCGACCTGTTTCATCGGTACGGCCGGGGTGTCCCCGCTCTTCATCTTCTCGGCGGGGGTGAAGATCTGGGCCTTGCCGGACATCACCTTGGTGATGATCAACGGGTTGCCGTCGTCGCCGATCAGCAGCGCCTCGGCGTCGTGCGGCTTGCCCTCCGGGTAGGAGAGGCGGTGCAGCACCGGCCGCTTCGACCCGTTGACCGGCATGCTCCACAGCGCCACCCGCGGGCGACGCTCCCGGCTGGTGACGTTGTCACCGGTGTCGGCGATCCAGATCGTCGTGCCGTCCGGGGAGAGCGCCAGGTCCTCGGTGTCAAACGGCCCCTGACCCGAGTAGCGGACCGGCTCCTTCGCGATCCCGCACTTGGTGTCGAGGAAGAAGACCCGCTTGCGGCTCTCCACGTCGGTGCCGTCGTTGATCACGATGTAGCCGCTCTTGGTGGCCACCAGGCCCGACAGCTCCCGCAGCCGCTCGTCGGTGACCGTGCACCGCTTCTTGCCGGGAGCTGCCGCGAGTGGGGACGCGGCCGAGGCGGGCGCCGCCGCCAGGGCGACTCCGGTACACGCCACGGTCGCCCCCAGCAAGCCGAGGGCGACCGTGACCGAAGAAACAGCGCGGCGCATTGAATCAGTGTCGCATGCCGGGCGTTTCCGACGCGTGACGCCGGGAGGGCATCACCGGGCGCCCGCGACCGCCTGGTCCTCGTCCGCCCGGAACGGCGCCAACTCGGCGGCGAGCGCCTCACCGACCCGCACGTGCACCAGGGTGCCCTCCGGCAGGTGGGAGGTGCTCAGCACCTCGCCCTGACGGTGCACCCGGGCCACCAGGTCGCCCCGGTCGTACGGCAGCACCGCGCGGACCTCCACGGCCGGGCGGGGCAGCCGCGCCTCGACGGCCTCGCGCAGCCCGTCGATCCCGCGACCCGTGTGCGCGGAGACGAAGACCGCCTCCGGCCAGAGCCGCTTGAGCCGCAGCAGCGTCTCCTCGTCGGCCGCGTCGGTCTTGTTGACCACCAGCAGCTCGGGCAGCCGGTCGGCGCCCACCTCGGCGAGCACCTCGTGGACCGCCCGGACCTGCTCCTCCGGGTCCGGGTGGGTGCCGTCGACGACGTGCACCACCAGGTCGGCCTCGGCGACCTCCTCCAGGGTCGAGCGGAACGCCTCGACGATCTGGTGCGGCAGGTGCCGGACGAACCCGACCGTGTCGGAGAGGGTGTAGAGCCGTCCGTCGGCCGTGGTGGCCTTGCGGGTGGTCGGGTCGAGGGTGGCGAAGAGCGCGTTCTCCACCAGCACGCCCGCCCCGGTGAGCCGGTTGAGCAGGCTCGACTTGCCGGCGTTGGTGTAGCCGGCGATGGCCACGGCCGGCACGGCGTTGCGGGAACGCCGGGCGCGCTTGGTCTGGCGTACGGTCCGCATGCCCTTGATCTCCCGGCGCAGCCGGGAGATGCGGTGGCGGATCCGGCGCCGGTCGGTCTCCAGCTTCGTCTCACCCGGGCCGCGCAGACCCACGCCGCCACCGGCGCCGCCACCACGACCGCTACCACCGGTCTGCCGCGAGAGGGTCTCACCCCAACCGCGCAGGCGCGGCAGCAGGTATTCGAGCTGGGCCAGCTCGACCTGCGCCTTGCCCTCCTTGCTCTTGGCGTGCTGGGCGAAGATGTCGAGGATCAGCGCGGTGCGGTCGACCACCTTGACCTTGGTGCGCTGCTCCAGGTTGCGCAGCTGGGACGGCGACAGCTCACCGTCGCAGATCACCGTGTCGGCGCCGGTGGAGAGCACCACCGAGCCGAGGTCGTCGACCTTGCCCCGGCCGACGTAGGTGGCGGGGTCGGGGCGGTTGCGCCGCTGGATCAGCCCCTCGAGCACCTGCGAGCCGGCGGTCTCCGCCAGCGCGGCCAGCTCGGTGAGGGAGTTCTCGGCGTCGCTCTGCGAGCCCTCGGTCCAGACGCCGACGAGGACCACGCGCTCCAGGCGCAGCTGGCGGTACTCGACCTCGGTGATGTCCGCGAGCTCGGTGGAGAGGCCGGGGACCCGCCGCAGCGCCTGCCGCTCCGACAGCTCGAACTCACCGGTGGTGGCGTCGAGCTCGTCGTCCTCGTAGGGAAGAAGGGTCTCCTGGTTGTGCAAGCCGGTCTCCTGTCCGTTCTGTCACGTACCGAGCAATCCTGACATGTGCCAACGCGGAACGCACCCGCTATATGCCCGCTCGAACGGGCCACAAAAGTGGGGGCGGATGCCGGAGGGGCCCGCCGGGGCGAGTAGAAATGCGGGGCAGCCGTTCAGCGTCGACGGAGGGACCCCGTGGCCATCACCCGACTTCCAAGTGCCGGATTCTCGATCACGATTCGGATCGCCGTGCCGGCGGACGCGTCCTCGATCGGCCGGCTGACCACCTCCGTGGGTGAGGCCGGGGCGATCGTCACCGCGCTCGACGTGGTGGACTCCGACCCGACCCACGTGCTCGTCGACCTGACCTGCGACACCGCTGACGCCAGCCACGCCGACCAGGTGGTCGACGCGTTGACGGCGCTGGACGGCGTGGACGTGCGCAAGGTCTCCGACCGGACCTTCCTCCTGCACCTCGGCGGCAAGATCGAGGTCAGCTCGAAGGTGGCGCTGCGCAACCGCGACGAGCTGTCCCGGGCGTACACCCCGGGGGTGGCGCGGGTCTGCATGGCGATCGCGGAGAACCCGGCCGACGCCCGCCGGCTGACCATCAAGCGCAACACCGTGGCCGTGGTCAGCGACGGCTCCGCCGTGCTGGGCCTGGGCAACCTAGGGCCGGCGGCGTCGCTGCCCGTGATGGAGGGCAAGGCCGCGCTGTTCAAGCGCTTCGGCGGGGTGGACGCCTGGCCGGTGGTGCTCGACACCCAGGACACCGACGAGATCGTGCAGATCGTCAAGGCGATCGCCCCGGCGTACGGCGGGATCAACCTGGAGGACATCGCCGCGCCGCGCTGCTTCGAGATCGAGGCGCGGCTGCGCGAGGCGCTGGACATCCCGGTCTTCCACGACGACCAGCACGGCACCGCGATCTGCGTGCTGGCCGCGCTGACCAACGCGCTGCGCGTCGTGGGCAAGCAGCTCGCGGACGTCCGGGTCGTGGTCTCCGGCGCGGGCGCGGCCGGCACCGCGATCATGAAGCTGCTGCTGCGCCAGGGCGTCGGCGACATCATCGCGTACGACCGGCAGGGCGCCCTGCACCGCGGCCAGAGCGGGCTCAACCCGGCCTGGCAGTGGCTGGCCGAGAACACGAACAAGGAGAACTACTCCGGCGACCTGGCCGGGGCGGTACGCGGCGCGGACGTCTTCATCGGGGTGAGCGCGCCGAACCTGCTCACCGGCGACGACATCGCCACGATGGCCAAGGACTCGATCGTCTTCGCGCTGGCCAACCCGGACCCGGAGGTCGACCCGCGGGAGGCGCGCAAGTACGCCGCCGTGGTCGCCACCGGCCGCTCCGACCAGCCGAACCAGATCAACAACGTGCTCGCCTTCCCGGGTGTCTTCCGGGGCATGCTGGACGCGCACGCCGAGGAGTTCACCGAGGAGATGGCGATCGCGGCGGCCCGGGCCATCGCGGACGTGGTCGGCGAGGACAAGATCAACCCGACGGTGATCGTGCCCAGCGTCTTCGACTCCCGGGTCTCCCCGGCGGTCGCCGCGGCGGTCCGCGCCGCCGCCCAGAACCCGGCTCCGGCCCCGGCCGCCGACCCGGGCCCCGCCGACCTCCCCGAGATCGCC